>JAQUOK010000071.1 GCA_028717165.1 Victivallaceae bacterium
AGAGTTTCCCGTAACCTTTGATTTCGCCGATGTCTTCGACGATTGCGGGCATGAAACCGAGTTCGCTGTCCAGTTTGAGATAACCGTTCTTAAGGCGGCCGATCAGTGTGGTAAAAATATCTTTCGCAATTTTATCCAGAGCTTGCAATTCCATAAATAATATCCTCGTGTATTACTATATTAGTGAGGGTGAAAATTAAGTTTTCGATACGAAACAAGCCCAGACACTGGGCTTGTTCGTCGGCGTTTGCGAATAAATTGGGAATTAGAACTGAGACATAAGTTTATCGACGTCCTGCTCGATTTCATTCGTCTGGTAGACGGATATTTCCGCGAGGAGCACGGCAATAGCGGCAAGGTCATCAAGTAACCCGCCTGGTAAGATATCCGGGACCAAGTCCAACGGCAACAATAAGTATCCCAGCGTGGCAATGATCGAAGCCTTTACCCAGCCCGGTACCTGATCGCTTTTCAACATGACCAGCAAGGTCAATACCTGCCGCAAAGCCTTCCGGCTGAGACGACCGATAATCTTTTTAAGTTTTGTTTTGACTGCCGTATAACATTTCAAATAATCTTCCTGCATATATACCTCCAATTGAGAGTTAAAAATGAAAAAGACGTGAGGGTTAGTCACGTCTTTCGATGATTTTAAGCTTAAAGCCGGCCGGAAGAAAAATTCTTCAGGCTGTATCAGGGGAATGATATATATGCCAAAGCAGATGAACTACATTATGGGATATAACGGATCATGTTCAATGGTCTGCGAAAGCAAAAGCTTTTTAGCGAAGATAACTATGCAACATTTCTGTACCAAAAAGGATTTTGTCAGGCGCTTGATTGAGCCTTTCAAAACTCAGTTCTTTTCGGAACTGGCAACACTCCCCGGAGATGCTCGGGAAAATTCAAATCAGGTTGGATTCTTCATGACGGATTTGTTCCGAGGTAGATCAGTTCTGGCCTACGTGACAAGCGAAAAGCTGATGAAGGTGCAACGCGCCAGCCTGGGAACTGACACGCTATTTTTATGCAGATACAAAAAAGATTATACAAGGGAGATGATTTTTTTCCGCTGAAAATATAGGGGGTTGCTTGCAATTTGTAATCAATGTAATTCTAGTATCTAAGTTTTTGCTCCTACCTTTTTTAAAAAAGTAGTCTAAGCTGAGGAAGAAAACGCAAATTGTGGAAAATAAAGACCCATATATCCTAAATAAAGATGTTATTTTTCCAGCGATTACACAGCAGTACTATCCTGGAAATAGTAAATTTATTTATTTATCGAATCCTGATGTTGTGGAACAGAGAGATTCGGTAGCGTCTTTTTCGTGTGATGGAAAATTTTTACATTTTTCGATTGTTTATGAAAACAATGATTTCTTTGATTATGAATCAGGTAGGGCTAATCCGAAGAAAGATTTGCACAAGCAGGGGAATTCAATCGCATTTTACTTTCAGCCAGTAGGTAAAACCAATTTTTATCGTTTTGAATATGCTGCTTCCGATACGAAAACGTTACATCTTTACACGAAAACGCCTAATGGTAGATATAAGTCCCGAAAAATCAAAAATCCGTGGAAAGCATGTCAAGAAACAGTAGAAACAGTAGATATCTGGTGTGTGAGATTTGAAATTCCTTTGAGTTCTTGTGGACTTTCCGATAAAATCACTGGCTCGCGATTTTTAATTGTCCGTTATCGTTATTCAGAAAGTTCTGCTGACCCAATTGTTACTAATTCCATGAGTCTACCTGCAAACCAGTTGCTTGACCCCGTTAAATGGAATATTGTTTCTTCTGAACAGGATGAGGAAAGTTCTGCGGGCATATTGAATAAAACATTTGAACTGAAAAAACAACAATGTCAGCAGGAAATACTTGAGCGTACCGATAATCAAGAATCTGTCGCCAAAAATTATGTGGAATTATTGAATGATTTATACGCGGAATGTAATAAAACTGATTATGACGAAACATTTCGTCGTCTTGAACGATTTGTTAATCTGCCAGAATTCTGGCGAGACGACCAAAAACTCGGATCGCTTTGTTATGCGCTTTACGGAGTTAGAGAAAGCAAAGCCTATGAAATATTTTCAATCATTCATCTTGTTATGGTAGGTGCAACGCTTCTGGCTGAAAAGGAACTTCAGGAGCGCATCCTTAAAAAGAATCAGCATGAGTATAATCGACTGCAAAGCCATAAAAACACACACCCAAAAAAGAAAGTAACTATTGATCCAAGTTTATTGCCTTGTTTCTCAGTAATATTTAAATATGAATATAAGGGTACACACTGGGGGCACTATAAACCTCAAAAATATATTTTTGAACATTGTAAACGAAAATGGAAGATCAAGTTTTCAACATTCCGCAAAAAATATGACCAATGGCTAGATGCAAAAAACAAATTTCCAGAAGACATTCCTAAGCCTTCTCGATGCCCTTATGGTTATGAATGCAAGAAACTCGAATCAAAACTGTAAAAAAAAATCAAAAAAAAGTCATTGCCCCTTTATTGACAAAATAATACAAAAACCCAATCTTGATATTTCTCCATGCACCATAGCGCAAGTTTGCCGCTATGGTGTTTTTTTTTGATTATATTTATTTCTGACGGACACGTGAAAGTCATTAACCACAAATCAATTAAAACAAAGGGAATAATATGGATTATAACAGATGGCAAGCCATCGATCAGAAAATCCGCGAATTAATTGTTTCCGCCTTTAATATGGCAGGAATTAATTTTGTTCGCGATTATGTAGGTACAGAGAACAAAGAGTACCCTTGTCGGGACAAAGAAGAATGGCTGGATTTGAAACAGGCAGCGGCATTTGCCTGCGTTTCACCATATACGGTTCGGCGATGGATTCGTACTCGGGGTTTGAAAGGGCGAAAGCTGAATGGCGCAAAGTGTGGACGCATATTAGTACATGCTGAATCGTTGCGGCATTTCATTGAAACTCAGCAGGAAGCATAAGAGGAAATATGTCTGAAAATTATCAGGAACTGTGCATTAAATACGGCGAGCCAATACGCCAAATAAGCAAATTCTTTTTCCAAGCTAATCAGCAGTTCTTTGCGGAATTACTGGTGTTGGAGAACCCGCTCCGGTTTGTTGGAAAACAATGGTTTGTCTATAGCGGAAAACATTGGCAACCGTGCGCAAAGGTTTACATTACGAAAATAATCGCGAAATTGTTATGCCGATTCGCGGACGAATTTGGTTTCCCTGAATTTAAAAGTCAAATAAATAACTCTCTTTTGTCAGGCATTGAAAAAATTGCCCAAACTTTTGTCTACATTTCAATGTTTCCGGTGATGGACTGGCGATTAATCCCGTGCCAAAATGTAGTTCTTCGCTGGAATGGCGAGATTTTTACCTGCGAAAAATTCGCACCAGAATTGAATATCCGATCATTATTGACTGTTAATTACGATCCTGAGGCTGATTATGAAGAATTCAAACAGTTATTCTATGAAATCTTGAGTCCCGAGGACGTAAGGCTATTACAACTTTACCTCGGTATAGCTTTGCTGACGATCAATTTGACCGAAAATTTTCTACTTCTGCAAGGTGTTGGCGGCAGCAGCAAAAGTCTCTTGCTCCGCCTGCTGGCAGAAATCCTCGGAGACAACCGGGTTTTTGACCTGAATATTAAAGCGTTAGGACGGGATTTTGAGCTTTCCGGTTTGGATGCCCAAACTTTATTGGTGGCATCAGAAGCGACTGGTGATGCGCTTTGTTCAGGCGGTGCCCAGTTCATTAAGAAAATGGTCGGCGGCGATAAATTCCAAGCACGGGTTAAATATGAAAATGAAAAACGGCAGCTTTGCGGTAACTACAGCCTGGTTATTGTTTCGAACGAAGATACCCTATTTCACTATGAAGGCAGCGGAGAAGAATGGAGACGGCGAATCCTGCCGGTATTCTTTCTGAAACCGCACAAAAAAGTGATCAAAGGACTGGTAGGGATTCTGCTAACAGAAAATGGTTCCGGGATTCTTAACTGGCTGCTAGAAGGTGCCGCTGAGGTACTCCGAAATAAATGGCAAATCGAACTTACTCCTGCACAAGAAATCCGTCGTGACCGCCTGATCGCTCGGAGTGAACCTGTCAGGTTGTTCGTAGAACACAGCATCGAACTTTCCGCCGGAGATGATTTCACCAGTGAAGAGGCTTACCAGCGCTATTGTACAGTAGCCAGGGATAGTTCGTTGCCGATCTTAACGCGAGAAGCGTTTTTCAAGCAATTTTCCGCCAAAATGGCAGAAGTGTTTCCTGAGGCAATCAGCAGCAGCAGTAATAACCTTCGACGATACAACGGAGGTCAGAATAAAAAAACATGCCGTGGTTATCGCGGCTACAAATTAAAGGAGCTCGCGCGCATATGAAAGAGATTTTTTCAGAAATGCCGTCTTTGCCGTCTTTGCCGTCTGAAATTCAAGACGACCCAGAACGGCTTTGTTCATTTTTTTGCAAAGCACTGACCGGAGCCGAACAATATCCGGAAGCAACCCAACGCACTTTGACATTGCTTATGAACTGGGGCAACCTGATATTGCAACACGGCCACGAAATTTCATTCTCATTTTCCGCATCAGAGTTGGCAGAAATGGTCCGGCGATGTGACTGCCTTGGGCCGGCGCAAATGGGTTTTTATTACGAAGGACGGTTGCGGGCAGAATGTGAGTTTCTGGTTCCCCGCGCTATTAAAGAAGCGGATATCCTTGCTTTTTATCGCACATTGTCAACATGGAGTCAAAATCGCTCGCTATTTCAATGTTTTGTAATCGGCGCTGTTTTGGCTATTAAGTTGCTTCATCTAAGAAAAATAATGGGAGGGAAATAATGAACGTAAAAGTCTATGAAAAAAGCCCATACACGGAAAAAATCGATGCCTATTCCCGAGTGAAATTGTTCGGTGCCAATGCTGTCGATTCTGCGGAAATCATCCGCTATGGGAATGTTACAAGAATTGCAAATGGAGGAATTACAGCTGGGAATGGTCGTTTTGCCTTACAGCCTTCATTTTCCGGGGGACATGTTATTACCGAATGTTACACGGATGGCAGTCTTGTTTTGTACCCCACACAGGACAACAGTCCCCTGCCGGAATTATTGGCCGATTTGAACGGTATGGCGGATATACTAAATAATAGCCTCTATTTAAGCAGGAAACTGCATCTTGACTGCAAAGATCCGGATGCCGCAGACGGGTATTGGAAACGCTGTTTCTGCGATCTCGCCCAACCACCGACGGGAATGCCCTCTCTGGATTTTTATAATCGCGACATGATATTTGATTGCCGAGAGGATATATTTATTATAGACGGCTATGTCACGGTTTTGGAAGCCAAATTTTTTAAAACCGCAAATATGCCGGGAGTCATGCTGCTCTATTTTGAGCCGCAACGTTCCCGATTGGCCACAAAATTTTCCCCTACCGAAATAAACAAAAAAATATGGATTACCTCGGAGCTAGGGGTTTTTCTGGAAAACGAGGAACCAATCTTCTGGTTTCAAAACTGCGGGGATTTGGAGAAAACGGATTTTCCGTTGCTCAAACCGTACTATTCGACTTTTATTATAACGGATTTTACTAATGATGGCTTACGAACACGCAACTCAGTTGCGGAGGCCCAGGCTTTCAAAGCAGCCGCCTTTAAACATGGCATTCCGGTTTCAATTGCGGTTGCCCACTTGGAGAATGGAAAAAACATTGGGAATATTCGAGGTGAAATATACCACGATTCTTCGCTAAAAATATTAAATAATGAGGAATTTCTTCAAAAATGCGATGAGTATCGCGTTACAGTAGATCCCGTACTTTGCGGGAATCCTTATGAAATAAAATTTCAGGCGAATAAAGCAATTGATTCCTATTTGTTGCCGTTCTTTTTTGAACGGGGACGTTTGTCAGTTTTTCAGGAAACCGCGAACTCCTTGTCGATTCGGGAACCGTTGCTCTCGCTGCTTGACGGGACAAAAAAGTTCGTCGAGTACCCTGTGGCATCAATCAAAACATTGATATTTTGCCGCCAGGGGAAAATTTACCGGATAAAAAAACAACTTCGGAACCAAGCAAGTGCTTCACTCAGATTTTACAAGGATGCGATGTTACTGGCTCCGGGGCAGAATGCCGCAGAGGAAATGAAGGAATTATTGGGCGAAATTCGTCCGGAACTGGTTATGCTGGAACTTTCCGGCTATTCGGAAGCGCAGGAAAAATTGTTGCTGGCTGCCGTGGATTTATGCCTGGATAATGGCGTGAGCGTCGGGGTCTTCTGTGAAGAGGGATTGGTTCCTCCCGCATTAGCGGAGATGACCGATAAAAACTTTATTGTTGGGGAGTCCGCTTACAATATTTTCAATGTCAAAGAAAAAGCAGACAAAGGAATGACAGTTTTCCATCGCTTTAACTTCAATGGGAAAGCGGTTACGGTTGGCAAGTCCAACGAGGAAGAATTGGCCGCTGCCATGCGGAAATAAGGACATGTAGCTGACTAAACGGAAATTCTCGGCGAAATTCTGAAGCTCCTTTGGCATTTCGCCGGGTGATCCGGCAGGTCTTGCTGACCGCATTCGTCAAGGACATCAGAAAATACAGTTCCGTTCATGCCAACATTTAACCACGAACTGAAAACAAAACGTGTATCCCGTTGGTGGAAACCGCAGAAAGGCACAGATTCGGAATCGTGCCGTAAAAATGCCGTAATTTCTCTTCGCTTAGGCATTAAAAAGCAGCGTTTAGCAGGTTAAAACAAAACACCCCCAAAGCGATGTTTTTAGGCTAAATAAAGACAAAAAATGGTCGGGATGAGAAGATTCGAACTTCCGACCTTTTGACCCCCAGTCAAACGCGCTAACCAGACTGCGCTACATCCCGTTATCAAAAACAGTACCCTTAATATTGATAACTTTCGAAAAAAATCAAGCTGAATAAAAGAAATTATGAGGAAAGAATAATGCCTGCCGAAAATAGAAACCGCTCATAACTCGAAAATCGGGGAACGTTTTGAGAGAAAACAAACTACTCTGGGAAAAGCCACTGATTTAAAGTTAAATCCAGATTTTCCTTTTTAAACACTTCTATTTTTAACATATAACGCTCTTGTGCTTTAATTTTTTTAGGAAGTTTCATCGTTATGGATTCCGGCTTTAAAGGAGAAATATTAAAGGTTTCATAACTTTTGGTCTGAAGAATAGAACCTCGGGAGGATTTTAAGAGCACATCCATAACTACTCCGTCAGAAGCATAAACCGGCAGAAACTGCATTTCGCACCGATAACGGTCATTCCCATATTTCTTCAGGGTTAGACCAAAAAACCCTTTCTCATCCACATTGTTTACCGTTTTCATGCCGCGTCCCACCACCAGCTGCCATGTCCATTCAATCCTCTCCTTCGGCTTGGCTTCAATGTTTATATAGGGGAAAATAGAAAAACAGCTTTCGGTCTTCCAGAAAACAACCTTTTCCAGAACGGCTTTGGAAATAAACGCAAATACGCCGTCATCTTCTAAGCCGCCTACGGCTATCCAGCGTTTCGCTTTTGACAGCCGTTCACTTGAAAATTCGTAGTAATCACGAAAATTCTCTATAACGATAGGTTCACAATCGATATAGTTGATCCTTTTGCCGCTGACTACCCGCGCCTGCTGATAAGGAACAACAATCCAGGACTTTAACGCGGGATTGGAGTTATTGAATATTGCCGTCGGACTGACCCGGGCTTTTATCGTTTTGTCGCTTAGATTAAAGAAAACTCCTTTGATTTCAACAACAGACGTATTGGAAAAAATACAGTCAATACGCATTTTATAATTGAGTTCTTTTTTGCTGTTGTCACAGTCCTGCAGAAAAGAAACCTTTACACTTTCCTGGTTCTCTCCCGTTTTGCTCACCGCCGAATGCCAGGGGAAAAATTCTTTTATCCTCAAGGCGGCCTTGTTGTCAACGGTACCAATTCCAACTCCGGGTATGATTAATTCTTTCTGATCCTTGGGGATTTCAACAAGCGGTTCAAAAATCTGTGCAAGACCATAACGCACAGTCCCGTCAGGAGAAATCCCTCCACTCAGTAAATCAACAGAATTTTTCAGAACAATGTTTTTAAACCAACCGCCGCGAATTACGTTCACGGTATATTGGTCAGATTCCGTCTTCTGGGGCGATACAAGTACGGTTTTAAAGAATTTATTGCTTACGCGGTAAGCTTCCAGATTATCTTTCAACCGGATTTTTTCCACCTTTACTTCAGCGCCGGACTGAATGGCGGCCCAGCAAAACAGGAACACAAAGAACTTATTCATTCGTAAACCTTTCCGTATTAATTATTGTCCCGATCGTTTCTTCGGTACCGAAACATCCCGTAACTGGTCAATCAGGGCAGTTGTGAAACCAAGCCTATATTAAGTATAGCAGATTTTAAGCCGAAAAGCACGGATTCCCGGGAAAAAAGTTGAAATTCCGGGATTTTATGGGTTGCAATTGCGGAAAGGCGCCGGTTTCATAACCAGAGCGTCAGGAAATGGCGCCTGATTTTTTTGAATTCTTTACACCCGGTTTCATTCAGGCGCCGGGCCTGTTAAAACCAAAATATTTTTCCATAAAAAGTGTGGTTATCTGTAACCCAGTTCCTTATCGATTTTCCGGGCTTTTTCCTGAAGCTTTTTCAGTATTTCCGGTTTGAATTTACTGGTTTTCGCCAGATAATCTATCAATTCTTCGCAATTGCTGAATTTGCCCGTCAGAGAACCGACGCGCCCATCCTGATACAATACATTAATGACGTTTCTGTTGTTGCTGATTTTATCGAACGCAACCGGAATGTCCGCTCCGTCCCCTTCAACAAAATCCCCAAAGTAAATATAGGAGGAATTGGCTTCCTTAAGCTCCCCGCCGGCCGCTTTCACGGTATTTGACTCCGGACAGACAAAAACGGATATATCGGTAAGATAATCTTCCTTGATCAACTTGTTAAGTCCGGCAACGTTGTCCCCGGCCGGATATTTGTCTTTATGGTCCATGGCATACATTTTCATAGCCAGTCCGATTTGCTTAAGATTGGCGGCGCAACTTACCCGGCGGGCTTTTGTCCGGGCCTGACCTAATGCGGGCAGAAGTCTTACGACCTGCAGAACGGAGGGAAAAATACTTGAATAAGAAATAAACTGGGGAATATCCATCGGACTGTTCATGGTTCCCATGATCCCGTCTTCTTCCCTGGATATGACCAGGAAAAAATCGCTCGGCGGAATCAGTTCGGCAAAAACGGACCAGTTTTTATCTTCCTGTGAGGCGGCGGCCTTAATCAGGTCAATAAGCGTTGCAATTGTCCTGCCGCTGAAGTAAACGAAAGCTATACCGTGCTGAGGCAAGCCCTGACTTAAATATTTAAATTCTGGACTTGTGGCCAAGCCGTCTTTTTTCGCCGCGGCGTTTTTAACGATTTCGAGAATCTCCGGGCTGGATACGATGAAAACGTTTTTATCGTCTCTGCGGATAACCGGCTTAAGCCAGCTCAGAAACGGCGGCGTTTTCGTTTTTATTTCATCAGGCAATACCTGGAAATAAGGCTGGGAGCGGGCAAGCTCGGAAAGGACTTTAAACGTCAGGTCATTTTTACTCGGAATTTTCAGCATGGCATACAATGCCGGTTTGCCGTCTGCGGTTTTGGCGCTCACGACTAATGAAGAATACCTGCCGTTGAGGCTGTCCAGAAAGTCACTCAGTTTAACTTTGAATGAATTAAAAAATTTCTGTTCCGCAAGTGCCGGAACCTCCTGGACGGGTAAAACCGGAAATTTCACGAATATAAGTTTCAGTTTCGCCCATATTTTCCCGGGTTCGATCTGATAGGCGGAAGCAAACAAAGTTTCTCCT
>JAQUOK010000072.1 GCA_028717165.1 Victivallaceae bacterium
TTGCGGTGGGCTACGCTGAATAACCCTGTCAGGGTTAAGGCAACAACAATACTCTCTTTGGCATAAGGCCTTAAAGTTGACGCATATGCCCCGGAAGTCTACATCATATCATCAGCGCACCCTTGTAAATGGTTTTGGCAACATGGAAAACGATGTAGCTGCCCCTGTCCCCAGGTCCGTAACGTTGCAGGACGCACGGCTGGGGACAGCCGTGGCTTTACGTTTCATTTTTCAGTAACTAATGATTTTTATCAGTAGCAATCTTCTTTTTGTTTTCTGTATAATACAAATATATCCTATGGGATTCAAGCTTAAGTGTTTTTCATGTTTTCTCTTTGTTTTTTAGTTTTTTTATAGTTTTATAACTATAAATATATAATTGGAGATAAAATAATGAAAAAGACTTATTACCAACCCAATATCCCAGATAAGAACTGCGAAATCAGGAGAGCTGTTGCTAAAATCCGTCACAACACCGGGCTTGATAAAGGTGTGATCGTTGAAAAGTTACTTAAAGATGCGATAGCAAGAATCCCTAAAATATTTATTCAATCATAATTATTCTCATGGCGGTATTACAAACATATAATTAACGCCGTGTGCAAGTTTTTATGCGCTTTTAACCCTCGCCGGGTGGCGATATTTTAAAAACTTGCACACAGTTAAATCCTCATATTATAATTTCAGCCCTGAGAGCAAATTTACTCAACTGATCGGCATTATGAACGTGTCCGGACATTTATTTCATTCTCAAAACCCCGTCCTTTGGGCGGGGTCATAGTTTTTCGGTTTTACCATTTCTATAAATTGTTCTGCAAAATCTTCTGCCATCCAACCTTTAGTCCCGCACGGCTAGGGACAGCCGTGGCTACACTGGGCAACTCTGCATGTTGAGAAAACAGATGTAGCCGCCCCTGTCCCCAGGGGCGTAGGGAACGTTGCATGAGAGCTAAACTCTGGAATTACATTAACGTCTCCTGCTCCCCTATGGGGAGCTTTTTCAATGCTGGGTTCTTTGAGCCCGTTTTTTTACTACTAATGACTTTTTAAGCTATTATTTTTGCATTTTCTAATTAAACCGTTATCTTAAGAGTTTCTCGTTACAGGGATAACGGGTTTTAACCAGTAAAAACGGACGTCTAACAATGGAAACAGGAAAGTATCAGTCGGTTCTTGAGAAATTCAGGAAATACGTAATGCCAACTTATGCTCCTAAACTGCTCATCGAGAAAGGGCGGGGGGCCTGGGTGTGGGATTCGGAGGAACGACGATATCTGGATTTCGCGGTCGGCATAAGCGTTTCCAACCTCGGGCACTGCCATCCGGCGGTAACCGCGGCTATCCGGAAGCAGGCGGAAAAACTTGTGCACGTATCCAACCTGTATATGACTGAAAATCAGCCGCTTCTGGCGGAAAAACTTATTAATCACTGTTTTGACGGCGTGGTATTTTTTGCCAACAGCGGAGCCGAGTCCAATGAAGGCATGATAAAATTCGCCCGCAAGTGGGGCAGCGATAAAGGCAGATTTGAAATAATTTCGATGGAAGATTCGTTTCACGGCCGGACCCTGGCGACTTTGTCCGCAACCGGAAGGAGCAAATACCGGAAGGGCTTTGCGCCGGACATGCCCGGTTTTAAACAGGTGCCGTTCAATGACGTGGAAGCCCTGAAAGCGGCGATTGACGACAAGACTGCGGCGGTGCTGCTTGAACCGGTACAGGGAGAAGGCGGTATTGTACCGTCATGCCCGGAATACCTGAAGGAAGTACGGAAAATCTGCGATGAAAAAGGTATTCTGCTGCTTTTTGACGAAGTCCAGTGCGGGATGGGCAGGACCGGTAAATTTTTCGCATTCCAGAGTTACGGGGTTGAACCGGATGCGGTTTCCATGGCGAAAGCTTTGGGCAACGGTTTCCCGATCGGGGCGTTTATCGTCAAACGGAAATGGGCCGATACCCTTGCTGTCGGTACTCATGCGAGTACTTTCGGCGGTACGCCGCTGGCGTGTGCCGCGGCAAGCGCCGTTATCGATGTCATCGATTCGGAAAAGCTGCTGGATAATTGTGTCAGGATGGGTGAATACCTGATGGCGGAACTGGGGAAACTGGCTGAGAAATATGCTTTTATCGTAAAAGTGCGCGGCCGCGGCCTGATGCTGGGAGTGGTATTTGACCGCCCGGCCGGGGAATTTCTGCCGCTGCTCCAGGAAAACGGTATGCTCGCCCTTACCGCCGGGGAAAACGTGCTGCGTCTGATGCCGCCTTTGAATATTACCAGGGAAGAGGCTGATACGGCGCTCCGGATAATGGACAGGACCTTCTCCGAATTCAGCGAAAAAAACAAGTGATCAGCAGCCGGTATTCAGTACTGCGATTTACTTTTTTACTGAAGTCCGGCAGTATTAATGTAGCTTAAGCGTCTCGCTTGAGCCACAACCGGGACGGTTGTGCTACATTGGAATTGTTTAATACAGGTGATCTTATGAAAAAGGATTTACTTAGTGTTGCGGATATTTCCAAAGAGGATTTGGAAAAAATATTTAAACTTTCCGCCAAATTGAAGAAAGAGCGCGGACGGAACGATTATAAGCCTTTGTCCGGCAAAAGCATCGGCATGATCTTCGCCAAGGCCTCCACCCGGACGCGCGTTTCCTTTGAGGTAGGAATTCATGAATTGGGCGGTTTCCCGCTTTATATGGACCAGGGTAAAATGCAGGTCGGGCGCGGCGAATCCGTTGCCGATACGGCCCGGGTTTTAAGCCGTTATCTGCACGGGGTCGTCATCCGTACTTATTCCCACGCGGACGTGGAGGAACTGGCCGCGGAAGCGACTATTCCGATCATCAACGCCCTGACGGATGATTTTCATCCCTGCCAGATACTGACCGACTTATTCACTATTTATGAATACAGCGGCAGGCTTGACGGGATCAAGCTCGTATATGTCGGTGACGGCGACAATAATATGGCTAACTCATTTATTCTGGCGGCCGGGCTTGCCGGACTGGAACTGGTGATCGCCGCTCCCGGAAAATACCGTCCGAATCCTGAATTAATGCGGGATTTCCCGAATGTCGTCTGGGAAAAAGATCCGGCAAAGGCGGTTGCGAATGCCGATTATATTTATACAGACGTATGGGTAAGCATGGGGTTTGAGGATGAAGCGGCTGAACGTTTTGAAACCCTCAGGGATTATCAGGTGAATTCAAAACTGGTAGCCGCCGCCTCGCCGGAAGTAAAAATACTGCATTGTCTGCCTGCCCATCGCGGCGAGGAAATTACCGACGAAGTAATGGATTCGGAAAGGTCGATAGTATTCGACCAGGCCGAAAACCGCCTGCATGTCCAGAAAGCCATACTTGCCCTGCTGTTTGATAAAAGGATATAACCTTGTCATATATAGATCTATGCATCATCGCGTTCAGCGTGTCAATGGACGCATTTGCGGTTGCGCTCTGCTGCGGGCTGGCGAAACATGAAAAAGCATTCAGGACCGCGCTGATCCTGGCGCTGGTTTTCGGCGGTTTCCAGGCGCTCATGCCGCTTACCGGCTGGAGCGTGCTTTATCCTTTCGCCGAATACCTGAAGAACTTCGGCCCTTATATAATGCTGGTCCTGCTGAACGGGATCGGCGCTTATATGATCTATGAGGCTTTTTCCGCCAACGGGAAGGATGATGAAAAGAACAAAGAGCTTACTGCGAAATACATATTGCTTTCGGGCGTTGCGGTCAGTATCGACGCTTTGGGGATCGGCGCGTCGCTGGCGGTAAACCGGCAGCCGGTAGGCGAGGCGATGCTGTTCATGGGTATTTTTACCTTGGTTATCAGTTTTATCGGATACTATATCGGATATTTCCTGGGACACCTGTTCGAAAAGAAACTTGAATTTCTCGGCGGCACGGCGATCATCCTGATCGGCTGGAAACTGTTCCTGGAGTACCTCGGATACATATAAGTCAATCATTTCCGCACGGCACTATGCGACGCTGTTCGAGTTTGCTTAAACTGTTTCCCGCCGGAAGGCTATTAAGGATCTGAAAGCGGTTGTTTCCGCGGAATTTATCGCAACCGGGGCGGCCGCCTCGGTTCGGCATTATACAAACCGGGAATGACTGCCGCTCAGGTTGGAAAGGCGGCGGAATTATACGGAAAACTTCTGGAACCGTAAACCTGATTTTCCCGGCCCGGCCGGATTCAATATTTACAGCCTTGCATATTGGTTTTTGTGGAATATGTTAATTTATGGTCGCGTTAAATTGAAAATTCTAATAGTCGAGGAATATCATGAAAAAACTTCAAATCATGACCGCCGTACTGGTTTTGTTTGCGTTTGCCGGCTGTAAGTGCCCCTGGTGCTGCTGCGGTAAAAAAGAGACCGCGGAAAGCATTGTTGCCAAAATGGAAAAAGCGGTCGATGTTTCGGAACAAAAGAACAAGATTACTTCGGCTGTGTTAATTTATGATTCCGGGATCGGCGGTAAAAACCGGAGCCGGGTTACTTTGAAGCTTAAAGTCCCGTGCCGGATCAGGCTTGAAGTTACCCTGAAAGATACCCTCATGGTTAAAGCCGCTGACGGTAAGACCGCATGGGAATATACTAATGCCAAAGGCCTGGTCAAACTTGGCGACAAGGAACTTAATGACCTGCGGTTTCAGGCTTCTTACCTGAGCCCGGAGCTGAATTACAGCAAACTTTTCTCGAAAATTGAATTAAAAGGGGAAACCGAGGTTGCCGGGGAAAAATGCTGGGAACTGGTTTGTACTCCGCGCCCCGAATTCAAACAGAAGCCGGTAATAACTTTTGTGAACCGGAAAAATTATTTTGTGGTCAAAACGGTAGAAAATTATATTGAAAACGGACAGGAAATCGAAATGATCACATATTTTGGCGAGTATAAAAAAATTGATGGTGTCATGGTGCCCGGAACGATGGTTTTCCAACGTAACGACCGGATCCTGGAAACCGAGCTTGTTTCGGCGGAATGGAATGTCGAGCTGCCTGATTCCGATTTTGACATGCCTGTAAAACTCGGCACGGCCAAATAACTAAAAGGAGAATATCATGAAATTGCGCAACTCTACTTTTTTGATGGCCGCAAGTCTGATTGCTTTTGCGGCATTTGCCGGAGAAGATTACACTATGCCGAGCGGGCGCGTACTTAAAAACGCATATGTTATGGAAAGAAAGCCGAATGGCGTGGTGGTCGGGCATGAAACCGGGGTCATGTTCGTCAAATATGACCAACTGCCTGAAAAACTCAGCAGGCAACTTGGATATGATCCTGAAAAATGCGCTGGATATGAGCAGGCGCAACGCCAGGCAAAAAACGCCCGGCAGAAACAGCAGGCGGCAAAAGTCGCCGCAGACGCTAAATTCCGCAAGGAGCTGCATAGCCGGCAGGAAAAATATAAAATAGTCGAGCTTGAAGACAAAATAAAAGCCACGGAAGTGCGTATTGAACGCCTGAAAATGGAAATTCCGAAACTTGAAGCGGACTCAAAAGATTATCTGGGCAAAGCGGTAGAGCTGGCGGGCGACAGCGGCGGCGGCAGTACAAGGACTTTTTCCCGCGGCGGTATCTGGAGCAGTTCCAGCACCAGTAATCGAGATACCAACCGGCAGGATGTAAAGAAACGTTTTAAAGCCGCTAAAGCGGTGGGAGAAGAATATTCCTCGACTAAATTCCGTCTGAGAAGCTATCAGGATGAACTGGAAAGGAAGATTCTTCAGCTGGAGCAGATGAAACGTCAGCTTAAGCAGCTCAAAAAGGAGCAGGGCGCGACAAAAGAGGAAAAAGACGGTTTCTTTTCGAAACTCTTTTAGCCGCAGCCGGTATAATGTGCGGCCTGCAGCAGGTCGCTTTCGATGAAAGCGGCCTTTGGGTCTTTTTATAAAATTTTGTCATTTCCTTTTTGCATGGGATTGCTCTCCTGAGCGGCCGTTGAGTTATAGAATAAAGCTGACCTGAAAAATTCTCCGGATAAAATGATCACCGTACTGCTGCTTTGGCTTCCAGCTCTTCCCAGCGGGTGTAATATCCGTCCAATTTGCTTTTCAGGCTTTCCAGTTCGTTCTGCAGTGCGGCGCTTTGTTCTCCGTACTTCTTGAAAAAGTCCGGGGCGGCAAACTTGGCTTCGATATTTTTGATTTCGTTTTCCAGTTCCGTAACGCGTTCTTCCATGCAATCGAGTTCACGCTGTTCTTTGTAAGAAAGTTTTTTGGGATTCCTGGGTTTGTGGGGAACCGGCTGAGCCGGTTTCGGCGCGGCATTTTGTCCGGGCGCCGTTTCCCGTTCTCTGCGTTTTTCCAGATAATGATCGTAGTCTCCGGGAACGCAGTTTATTTCGCCTTCGCCTTCGAAAGCGATTATTTCCGAACATACCCGGTTGAGGAAATAACGGTCGTGGCTGACCACGATTACGCATCCCCTGTATTGAGCGAGGGCTTCTTCAAGCAGCCGCAAGGTCGACAAATCGAGGTCATTGGTCGGTTCGTCAAGAATCAGGAAGTTGCCGCCCTGTTTAAGGATTTTAGCGAGAATCAGCCGGGCCTTCTCGCCGCCGGAAAGATATTTTATCTGAGTTTTTATCCTTTCGTCCGCGAAAAGAAAGCGTTTCAGATAGCCCCATATACCGATCCGCTCCTCACCGAGTTTCACAAATTCAGTACCTTCGCCGATCTCCTCAAGGACAGTCAGTTCCGGGTTCAGTTTCAAACGCCCCTGATCGATATAATTGAATTCCACGGTCGGCGCGGCTTCCGCGCTGCCGCTTGTGGGCGGCAGTTGGCCGGTGATTATTTTCAGCAAAGAGGTTTTGCCGGTGCCGTTGCGTCCGATAATACCGGTTTTGCAGCCGGGGGGGAATTCAAAACTGAAGTCCCGGATGTAGCTGATGCCGTTGAACTGTAAAGAAACATTTTTGAGGGTGACGACTTTATTGCCTAAACGCGAAGCATCGGGGATGACCAGCTCGATGTCGCCGATCCGCTGGACATCGGTTTGAGCCGCCGCCTCATGATAACGCTTCAGGCGTCCGAGGTTGCGGCGCAGCCGGGCCTTGGGAGAACGTCTGACCCAGTCGATTTCCGAACTCAGGAATTTGCGGCGTTTTGCGTCTTCGGCGTCTTCCCGGCATTCGCGTTCGGCTTTGCCCTCGAGGAAATCGGCGTAAGAGCCGTCATAGGAATAAAGTTTGCCGTTATCCAGTTCCACGACCCGGGTAGCGACCCGGTCGAGGAAATAACGGTCGTGCGTTATAAAGATACAGGTGCCGCGATAGCCGACCAGGTAATTCTCTATCCAGCCGATAGTTTCGGCGTCAAGATGGTTGGTCGGTTCATCGAGCAGAAGCAGCTCCGGTTCGCTGACTACCGCCGCGGCCAGTGCGACCCGGCGTTTTTCGCCGCCGGAAAGGGTACCGCACCGGCGTTCCTGGTTCGGAACGTTCAGCCGGGTTATGATTTCCTTCATGCGCTGTTCCGGGTTCCAGGCGTTATGACGGTTTATTTCCTGTTCGAGCATGGCGTGTTCAGGAGAAGCAAGCGGCAAAATTTCATATTTATGGAGCAGGTCGATAAAATATTCCATTCCGGCGTGAATGTTTTCATAAACGGTGCGGGACTCGTCGAGCGCAAATTCCTGCGGCAGAAAATTGATACGCAGTTTACGGGCGTAAACAATTTTGCCGTCAGTGACCGTTTCCTCGCCGTTGATTATGCGCAGAAAAGTCGATTTGCCTGCCCCGTTGCGTCCGACCAGCGCTATGCGTTCGCCCTCATGCACGGTCAAGGCGGTATTATCCAGCAATTGCTGAGTGCCGACGGAAAAAGAAAGCCTGTCGGCGGAAAATATCACTTTACCGAGATTGTCGCCTGCCATATTGTACCTTGGTTATCTTGATTAAAATCCGCTTAATATAGACCTTTTCAGGGAAATCTCCAGTAAAAAACTTTATCATTATATTAGCCGGGCTATATTAGCGGGAATTGAAACCGCTAACTGACAACGATAAAGATTATGGAACTTTTTGATACGCATTTTCATTTTTACGATAAAGGCTATACGCCGCGGGAATATTACGATTCGGTCAAAATCCCTGAACTTAAATACCTTCTGGCGGCGGGCGCCGATTTCGGGGAAAGCCGCACCGCGCGGAAATTCGCCGAAGAGATAGCCGGCAGCTGGTTTTCGGCGGGAGTCCATCCGCATTCCGCGGCCGAATTTAAAGATATAGAAGCTTTCGAAGAATTCAGAGGCCATGAAAAACTCGCGGCGGTAGGCGAGATCGGGCTGGATTATTTCTATGACAATTCCCCCCGGAAAATTCAGCGTGCCGTCATGGAACGCTTCCTGGTCCTGGCGCTTGACTGGAAGCTTCCGGCGATAATTCACCTGCGCGACGCCGACGGTAAGTTCGACGCTTATGCGGACGGTTTCGCCATGATCAGGAATTTTGCCGCTGACGGCGGCAGTTTCGTAGTGCATTGTTTTTCCGGGACTCCCGGCTGGGCGGAAAAATTTCTCGAAATTGGAGCGTTTCTGGGAATTACCGGGATCGTAACTTTTCCGCGCGCCGTCAATATCCGGGAAACTTTGCAGGTAATTCCCGGCGAACGGCTGCTGGTCGAGACCGATTCGCCTTACCTTGCGCCCGTGCCGTACCGCGGCAAAACCAATAACCCGGGGTACGTCATTAAAGTAGCCGAAAAAATCGCTTCCGAACGCGGCTGGACAATTGAAGAAACCGCCGCGCTGACTACTTCAAACGCCTTGCGCCTGTTTAGGCTGACAGGGTAAAGACAGGCATTAATCCCTGGAATCACGTTTTACATAACAGCCACGGCTGTCCTCAGCCGTGCCGGGCTTAAACTATGGACAGCAAAAGATATCCGAACAGAGCCCGGAACTCTATGCATGCCCAAAAAGAACACAATAAATAAAATTATCCCTTTTAGGGTCACCTTTTAAGCCACCCCTTTGAGGGGTGGTTGTTAATTTCTTTACAGCTCCTAAGCTGTCGGGACAGGAGATTCGGCAGTTTCCGCTTCTTTATTGCGGCAGGCTTTTTTGAGGACGAGGACGCTTTCAATGATCATCCATATTTCGAAAAGGATGATGATCATGGAAATAGCCACTAAGAGGTTATTATGCTTCTCGGCAAATCCGTTTACGTTATAGTACATTGCCCAGCCGGTCATGGCGATCATGAAAACCATGGGAATGGCGGTATATAAGGAATTTACTTTTTTCCTGGCCAGATAGACCGTTATGACCAGCAGCGCCAGGCCGCCGAGCAACTGGTTGAGCGCCCCGAATAAAGGCCAGAGCTTGAACGCGCCGCGGCCGGAGCCTTCGCAGAAAGCCAGAACGAAAGCGCTGCCCACCGCGATGCAGGTGGCCGGGTGTTTATGGGCAAATAACGGCATTTTGCACATGGTCGCCATTTCCGCGATGATATAGCGCTGGATGCGGGTTGCCGAATCCAGGGTGGTGGCGGCGAAGGAAACGATGAATACGCCCATCAGGGTTTTTCCGATTTCAAACGGCAGCCCGAATGAGCTCATCATTTTGCTGGAACCGTCAATAAAGGCGGCAAGCTGTGAGTCGAACTGCTGGGCGCTCGCCCATGAACCGTAGTATTTCGAGAAGATCGCGCTGCCGTCGGCGGCGCCGTAAGCTATCCCGGCGGTGCAGGCGACGATCACGAATACCGCCAGCAGACCTTCGATCAGCATCGAACCGTAGCCGATGAAAAGCGAATCATGCTCGTTATGGCACTGTTTGGAAGTGGTTCCCGACGATACCAGCGAGTGAAAACCGGAAATCGCCCCGCAGGCGACAAAGACGAACAGCATCGGCAGTACCGGGGG
>JAQUOK010000073.1 GCA_028717165.1 Victivallaceae bacterium
TCCCGAACAGAAGTCTGCCGGCTCCTACCTCTGGCGCTGCAAGGATTCGGACGGCAATACCGGGATCATCGGCTCGTCCGGGAACATTGCCAGCGTCAACGGTCAGACCGGCCCGGAAGTAGTCCTGGAACCTTCCGACGTCGGCGCCGTCGCCGAAAACTTGAGCGGCGAGTACAGCAGGCCGGATTCCTTGCTGGCGCAGATGATGTTATTCCTGCGCAACGGCGCGGTGAATTTGTACGGCACGCTCGCGGATCTGAAGAATTTTATGGGCGGGTATTTCGCCGATGCCGACCACAGTCACGCCATTGACGATGTGACTGAGTTGCAGACAACTCTGGACGGCAAAGCCGATGCCGTCGCGTTCACCGGTTTTCAGGTTATTGTTCAGGGACAGATCACTCAATACTTTGCCACCCTTTCGGAAGCGGCGGCATATATAAATACGCTCGAGTTGAGCAGCCTTCAGGGAATCGCCGTCAACTGCGCTCCGGGAACCTATACCGAAACGGAAACTTTCACCATGCCGGAAGTCCCGCTGCGAATGAACCTCAACGGAGCGGTGATTACTTTTGCCGGCGGGCTGGTGATAAGCGCCGCGACTACTTTGAAGAACGGGAGTATAAACGGCAGCGTATCGCTTGCCGGCGAACTTATCGCGGCGTTCGTTTCCTTTACCGGAGATATCACTGCCGGCCGGAACATGGAGCTGATCAACTGCGGCGTTATTGGCGACATAACGGTTGAAAGCAGCCGGATGCTGATAGCCGGGCGGCTGCAGTTGCGGGGACGGCTCATTTCCGCCGGGCGTGTGGTTGTCGGCGACCGCAGTTGGATAATCACCACCGACAATTCCAATCCGCTGGTCACTTCGACGGGCGGCTCCCTCATGATGACCGAAACGCTGATCATCAATTACGGAACCGGTGGCGGCATAAGCTGCGACAACGGCGCGACCCTTCCCCTCGCCAACGCCTTTGCCGATATGGCGATCGTGAACGGAACCGTTTCGGCCGGAAACGCGGTAACCATACTTTCCTCCATATATCTGACATCGGAAGCGTCCGGCGCGGCCATTGTCTGGCTGAGCGCGCCCGGCGACCACAATCACACCGTTGATGAAGTTACCGGACTGCAAACCGCTCTTGATTCCAAACAAGTAAAGGCCGCCGCTTACGGTCTGGGAACTGAATTGACCGGGGCAATTTCAGTGGATATTTCCAATGGCGATACGCAGTACGGGACGCTTACCGGCACGGTTACTCTGGCCTACGGTTCAATCAGCAATCTGGAAGAAGGACAAAATTTTATTCTGCAGTTGGACAATGCAGCCGGGCAGACTTTCAATTTCACTGCGGAAACCGCCGGGAGTATTGCGGTTCTGGGTTCCGGCGATACCGGCTGCTATAAAATCGCCTTTTCCAAAGTTGACGGAAAAATCTGCTATGACGGCAAAAATGAAGTTATTACCTAAAAAATCCAACCAGGGGGTGAAATATGGATTTTCAGATTCTCGCCATGAAGTACGATCTCGCCGCTCCGGAGTCGTTCCGGACGGCGACAGCAGCACAGATCGACAGCGTGTACAACGGCGCCGGGCCGGACTGGATGCCGCAATGGGGACGCGATGTCCTGACTGAATTCCTGCGGATATTCAAGGCGGCGATTGCCATTCATGACTGGCGATTCGAGTATGCCGATGGTTCCGAGACAGGATTCAAAACCGCCAATAAAGAATTCCTGGCCAATATGCGCAAAATAATCGCGGCTAAATATAAAATCTGGGAGCTGGCCTACTGGAAATGGCAATGGCGGGCATGGATCGCCTACCGCGCCTGCGTCCGTTTCGGCTGGAGCGCCTGGGTTGACAACAAATCAGGAGATGACAAATGAGAAAAATTATAACGGTAATTATCGGAACCGCATTGCTTTTGTCGGGAGGTTGCCTTTCCAGAACCTATTATTACGCCCCGACGGAAAAAACTCTGACCAAGGGGAAAGATGGCCTGATTCGCGGTGCAGTAAATCAAGAAGGGTATTATCCGATATGGAGCGAGGCCCCAAATAAAAACTTTGCAAACCCGTCATTTTCCATAATCGGGAAATGACACAACCCATAGGAGGCATTATGCCTAAACTCAAGTCCCTTGTTGTGCCGGCGCTGCTTGCGCTGGCGGCCGCCGTACTGGTAACCGGATGTTCGCTGTTCAGCAACGACAGCGCCAGTACCTCGGAACGTTTGGCCACGGCGAAAACTGTAGCGAAAACTGTGCTTAAAGCAGTCTGCACTGCCTACAGTTCCGGTGGCAATACGCTGGCCGAAGCCAAAATCGACGAACTGGTTGTGGACGGCACGCTGACCGAATCCCAGGCCTCGAGTCTGAAGTCGATGTTGGCTGGCGGCGTCAGCGCGCTGGAGGAAATCGCCAACAGCGATGATTCCGCCAGTTCGTCCAACACCCAATAACCCTCAACCCCGCTGCCGGGGGTGAAATCCCCCGGTAATTTTCCATAAAATTCCGGTTTATTCCCCGGCCTTGAAAATATTCTGAGAATAATGCTTAATTTGTTGATTATTAATGCCTTATGACTTGCTATCGTCGCATTAATGCTTTATACTGTTACTAGTTAAAGATAAGGCGTTAATAATCAACAAGATAAGGAGACCGAAAGATGAACGCGAACAACACAGCAAGCCGGAAGATCAAAGCCCACAAACAGTACAGCGAAGCGGACTACGCTAACCTGAGCGATAACCGCTATACGGATGCCCAAATTATTCAGATTTGGGATCGCGAACAGGAAAATGCCAAAACAATTAATCCGCTCTTTGAAAAGCTCGCCCTGAAATATCTGGACCACACCCTGAAAGTCCGAAAAACGGACCGCCTTGATTTTTTCGAGATCAGCGTGTGGAGCGGCAAACGTGTGATCGAAGCCGCCTATCAGGCGGGGCGAAAAGCGACAAAAACCGCCTTGGAACGCAGGCAAAAATGGCCGGAAAAACATTGATAAGCTAAACCGCAAAAATATCTATAACATAGACATTGTGCATTTGAACTTAAACCGAAGTGAATGATGCTACGAAAAAATAAGCTTGACCACTTAAAGGGAGATTGGAAAAATGACTTACAACGCCAGAAAAGAATTCGAAAAAATCGAAAAGGACAACGCCGCCTTGCTGAAACTGATCGCGGATAAACTCGCCGAGAGAAGCGCTATTTACCGCGGGGAAGGCATTCACGGCGGACATGTCGGAACCATCATGGATATCCGGCATCACCTCAGGGAAACGCTGGCCATGATGATGTTTACCGCGAACTGCAAAGAGGAAGAAGTCTATGCCGAAATCAAACGGCAAATCAAAAAAGTGAAGACCAATTTATAGGAGTATAGAGCCATGAACGCAAATGAAATCACCGTTGGAAACAAGTATGCCGTTACAGTCGGCAGAAACGAAATCGAAGTCACCGTCACGGAAAAAACCGAACGCGGCTGGCAGGTCGCGTCCGCTTCCGGGAGGATTTTCCCGGTCAACAGCAGTGAAAGGTTCGTCAAGCGCCTTGAACAGCCGGAAGCTCCCGCATCACCCCAAAGCGGACTTTCCATGCTGGACGCGGCCGCGGAAATCCTGAAAGGGACTTCGCATCCCATGTCCGCTAAAGAACTCATCGTCGCGATGGAAGACATGGGCGTCTGGAAAAGCCCTGCCGGAAAGACGCCTGCTAATAGCCTCTCCAGTGCGCTCAACCGGGAAATCTCAGGAAAAGAAAATCCCCGTTTCCAAAAGACCGGAAAAGGACTGTTCACTCTTGCGGAAACAGCACCGGCCGAATAAGCCTTTTTTACAGTCCATTTCAGCAGGGCGGGTTTAATTCCCCGCCCTCTTTATTGCCTTGCCGGGGCTTGCCCCGGGCTGTTCATTTTCCCTCAAATCCACCATTTGCGGACATATTGCCGCAATACCTTAGAAATACCGTAAATAGTTGAATATAAAGCACTTATTTCCTGCTACACGACTTGCTATTGTCGCACATTGGATTTAACATGTACACAGAATAAGATAAGTGGTTGAATACCAACAGGATAACAAAAACCAACAAAGGAGCTGGAAAAAATGACAACGCTGAAAGACATCCGGTTCGGAATAGAGATCGAAACTGTTCGCGCAGGACGTGAACGAAGCGCGCAAGCCATCCAGAGCGTGGTCGGCGGCAGGGTAAGATATGTCGGCGGGTGCTATGATGAATGGGAATGCCAGGCCGCAGACGGCAGGATTTGGAAATGCCTGAACGATTCCAGCCTGACCGCCGCTCCCAGTAACCTGCGGGCGGAAGTGGTTTCCCCGATTCTGAGTTATGCCGACCTCGAAACCTTGCAGGAAATAATCCGGGCGTTGCGCCGGACGGGCTGCCGCCCGCACAGATGCGCGGGAATCCATATCCATATTGACGGAAGCAACTTCGACGCCAAAAGCCTGAACAACCTTGCGAAAATGTGGTACAAGCAGGAAAACCTGATTATCGCGGCCCTCGGCACCAATCCCGACCGCTTGCGGAATTACACCCGCCCGATGAATTCCGAGTTCATCGACCGGATTGAACGGAAGCGCCCCCGGAACCGCGAGGAATTCGCCGAAGCATGGTACGGCTACCGGAATACGCGCCCCGAACATTATGACCGGACGCGGTATACGACCATGAATTTTCACAGCCTCCTCTATAGAGGTTCGATTGAATGTCGCGCCTTCGAATCGACCCTTCACTCCGGGCGTATAAAGGCCTATATCCAATTCGTTTTAGCCCTCGGAGCCAAAGCCCTTAACAGCCGCGCGGCCTGCAGTAAGAAACGCGAATACAACCCGGCCACCGCCAAATACGACTTCCGGGTTTTCGCCATTCTGAACCTCGGGCTGACCGGAGACGAATTCAAGAATACGCGAAAACATCTCCTCGCCAACCTTTCAGGCAGCGCCGCATGGAAGCACGGCCGCCCGACCGCGAACGCATAAAACCAACGGGGGCGGCAACGCCCCCATAACCCTCAAAAGGAGGATACGACCATGAAAGTACGAGTCAACGAAACCGACCTGAACGGCAAGCCCATTTACGATTCGGGCGAAATCCTGAACGGGGAAAGCCACCTCGACATCGTCGAGGGAATGAAAATAGCGCCGTTCACCGTAAACCTCGAACCGTTGCCCTATATGTGCGACGTGCTGGCCAGAACCGGCAGTCCCGGCTTCCCGTTGCCTGATGAACCGGAAGCGGCCGCAAAGGCCTTTCTGCTCAAACTGGCGGCATCCGGGTTCGTCCAGTTTCTCGAGGACGATCCTTATCCGCCGCGCCTGATGGAAGTTCTGGAAACGATCCGGCAGTCCGGCGTGACCAATATGTTCGATGTGCCGATAGTTGCCGGACTTGCCGAACAAATGGGCGAAACCGAAGTCGCCGAGTGGATCAATACTCATCGGCATGACTACGGCGAAATTATTCTCTACGGCAGACATCCGAATTCCGAATCCACGGAGGTGAAATAATGTGCGGACAAACTGGAATAATCTTCGGGAACGCTGAGCGTTCCCCGAACGACATCGAATATTTCCGGGAAGTTTTTCAGCGGCTTCTGCTGCTGAACCGGATGCGGGGACCCCATGCCGCGGGAGTGGCGGCGGTTAACGGCGACGGCAGTTTTCAACTGCTGAAACGCCCGCTGGAGGCCGCCAGTTTTACCCTGCTTCCCGAATACGGCGAATTCATGAACTCGCTGAAACCGGACGCAACCTTGCTGATGGGGCATACTCGTTTCGCGACGGTCGGGAGCGTGGAAAAAACCGAGAACGCTCATCCCATCAGGTCGGGATGCTGTCTCGGCACCGTCAACGGCACGATTTTCAACGCTGATACGCTGTTCAGGAAGTTCCGCCTGACAAGGTTTGCCGAAGTCGACAGCGAACTCATCGTCCGGCTAGCCGACAAGTGCGCTCCCGGCGGAAAAATCCAGGTGGAAAAACTGCTGGAATGCATCAAGCATTGCCGGGGACAGTTGACGGCGGTTCTGACCTCGCTCGTTACTCCAAAGGGAATAATAATCCTGAAAGGTAACAAGCCACTGAGTCTGTTTTTCAACCCGAAAATGAACTCGATCATCTATTCATCTGAAAACACTCATATCATGACGGCTCTGCGGGGCGACAAAAACTGGCTCAAGCTGAACCTGCCGCACATGACTTGCGCGGTTTTCGACGTCGAAGACCTCATCAGCCCCCAAATCTATCGGCTTAAATTCATAACCCAGTCATGGAGGAATAAACAATGATAGACATTCATATTTTTTGTTACGGCAGTTTAAAAAAAGGGCATTGGAATCACCATTTCTGCAAAAATGCCACAAACATCGAACCGGCAACCGTATGCGGAAAATTGTATCAGTTGCCGCCGGGTTATCCTGCCTTGCAGGTGCCGAACGACAGCATACTTCTGGCGGGAATAAAGGATGCTTTCGAGTCCGCGCAGGAACAATATCAGGAAAACGATAACGGCGATTTTGAGTTTAAAATTTACGACGGTTGGGAAACCGTACACGGCGAACTCGTAACCTTCTCCGACCCGGAAGAAGACATTCCGCCAATCGATAAACTCGAAGGAACGCCTTTCTATTATGACCGGATATTGATTCCCGTCCGAAAAGCGGACGGTTCGATTATCGCCGCATGGGCTTACGTCATGCACGAAATCCATTTTTCCGCCCGGCGCCTGCCGGACGGAATCTGGCCGGAAAAACCGCTAAACCAATAAGGAACTGGAAATGAGTAAAGAAAAATTAAGAAACTGTCCTGATTGCGGAGTCGCTCCCGGACAGCCGCATCATAACGGCTGTGATATCGAACGCTGCAGCGTCTGCGGACTCCAGCGGCTCGGTTGCAACTGTGCCGGACACGATTCGCAATTCGCCCGCTGGACCGGCCTGTGGCCGGGAGATGCGGAAGCGACTGCGTTGGGCATCGATTTGAACGAGTTTTATATGTCTGGAGCCTATAAAAGTTTCATGATAAAACCGGAGAAAAGACAATGACAGACGACAGAAACCGTACATCAGTCCTGCGTCAGTTGGCCGCGTTGCAGATAATGGACCGTCAAGAGCTTGAGGACAAATGGCGCGACTTATACGGCTTCGAACCGCCGCGATTCAGACTCTCCTTTATTCGGCGGCGGTTGGGCTACCGCATCCAGGAACTTTTCTATGGCGGCCTTGAACCGGCGGTACGGGGAAAATTTCAGGAACTGGCGGCAAACGATCAGATGGCAAGCCAACTGATCCGGCCGCAACCGACAACAAATAACGAAAGTAAGATTCTCCCCGGTACCCGGTTTATCCGGGAATGGAACGGCGAAACCTATGAAGCCATTGCTCTTGAAAAAGGCTTCGAATATCAGGGAAAACCCTATCGTTCGCTGACTGCCATAGCTACCGCGATAACCGGGACGAAATGGAACGGGCATATCTGGTGGGGCCTGAAAAATCGCAAAAAAGCATCGAAATAAGAGGAAAGACCTATGACCGAAGTAAAAAATATCAAACGTTGCGCTGTTTATACCCGGATAAGTATTGAGGCCTCGGAACACGAATTCAATTCGCTTGACGCCCAGCGGGAATCGGCGGAAAATTATATAAAAAGCCAGAAAGAGAACGGCTGGGTAATTCTGCCGGAACATTATGACGATGACGGCTATTCAGGGGGGAATACGGAACGTCCGGCGCTGAAGCGGCTTTTATCTGACGTTGAAGCCGGTAAAATCGACATTATTTTGCTCTACAAAATGGACCGGCTCTCCCGTTCATTGCTGGATTTTATGAAGCTGACTGAGACGCTTGAACAGCATAACGTCAGCTTTGTTTCGGTTACTCAGGATATCAACACTTCGACCTCGGCGGGCCGGATGATGCTCAATATTTTGATGACTTTTTCAGAATTTGAACGTGCTGTGATCGCCGATCGGGTTCGGGACCGTGTCGCCGGAAAAAAACGGCGCGGAAAACACTGCGGCGGACCGCCGGTACTTGGCTACGATGTCGACCCGAAAAATATAAAACTTATCATCAACTCTGATGAGGCGGCAGTGGTCAGGGAGGCGTTCATACTCTATACTCAATATGGCTCGGCTAAGGAAACCGCACACCGTCTGAATGGCATGGGCTATCGTACCAAAGCGTGGACTTCCCGGAAAAACGTTCATCATGGAGGTGAAAAATTTGCTGTCGATACCGTTTATCGCATGTTGAATAATCCGATCTATATCGGAGAAGTCCGACACAAAGATCAATCCTACCCCGGCGAACACGAGGCGATTATTGATCGTCAGCTTTGGAATCTGGTTCATGAACTTATGAAAGAGAACACCCCGGTTGCCGCCGGATATCATAAAAATAACATTACATCGCCCTTTAAAGGCTTGTTGCGTTGCGGACACTGCGGCGGAGCGTTCGGCATATCATACGCCCGGAACAACAAGAAAAACTCCGATAACCGGCGTTACATGTATTATTTGTGCATAAAAGATGAAGATCGGGCGGAACGGCGTTGCCCATTGGCGCGGATTCCGGCCGGGGATATTGATCGGATGATCCTGGAACAGATGGCCCGGATTATCAAAACTCCGTCGATGCTGGCTATGGTTTACAATGAGTTGCGTGCGTACGAAAACCAGAAGCGTAAAACGATAAAACAGCAGCAACGCGAGTTGGAGGCCAAACGGGAAAAAATCCGAAAGCAGATGCTGGCCGGAGACGATCCGGCGGAACTGCGGCGGCAATTTGCCGAAACCGAAGACAAACTGGCCCGGCTCAAGAGTCAAACCGAAGAGCTTGGGAGAGAACAATCCGTACATGACCTGCTGAACACCTGTGATTCTATTGGAGCGATCTGGGAAGAATTGTTCCCGGTGGAACGTTACCGGCTGGTGCATTTGCTGTTCGCCCGAATTCGGATTTTCAGCGACCATATGATTATGGACGTGAAAACGGACGGTTTGAAATCGCTGATCAGGGAACTCGGAACCGACGAATCCGTCACGGTATCGAATCCGGAAGACGGCGATGGGAAAATTGTCCGGCTGACGATCCCTTTGATTATGCGGCGGCGCCATGGCCGTAAAGTCGTTCTCAGTCCCGAGGAGGCGAACCAAGCGATTCCGGAAGTCAGAGAACACGGCCTCAGCGCCCTGGCGCTGCATCTGGCCCGAGCCTATGCCTGGATGGAAATGATCGATTCCGGCAAGGTTGCCTCCATTACAGAACTGGCCAGGCAGATTGATTTCGACAAAACCTGCGTCATCCGCGACTTGCAACTGCTCAGTCTGGCTCCTGATCTTCAGAAGCTGGCCGCCGAAGGACGTGAGCCGGAAACATTATCCCTGGCTCGGTTACGTGAGCCGTTCCCGGATGACTGGGAGGAGCAGAGGATGAGGTTTTTGGCAACGGCGGCATCGTAAGGTTGTCGTCCTGTTCCCGGGGCCGTTAAAATACTTTTGCAGATTTAAAGTTCAACTTGAAATCTGCAAAAGATACTATAGCTTTGAAAATTACCTCA
>JAQUOK010000074.1 GCA_028717165.1 Victivallaceae bacterium
AACTGGAAGTTAACAAAATTCTTACTCCTGAGCTAATAGTCGTTCATCCGGACATGGTAATTGAAGATTTCGGGAAGAAAGATTCTTACTTAAATGATCTCTGTACAATTCTGAAAGAACTAACCGCTCTTTGCGAAAATTACAATATCAGGCTGGCTGTTTAAAACCTGCGAAGACATGTTGATAAATTTCCCTCCGTTGAGAGAATAGATATATGGGATTTGGTAAATGTGATAAATGAAATTGACAATCCCATTCTTGGAATATGCTTTGACGCCGGCCATGCTCACATAAATCAGCCTCTAATTAGAGGAAAAATTGCTTTTTGCAAAGAGAAATTGTTCCATTTTCATGCCTCTGATAATTTCGGAATATACGATGATCACATTTTACCCGGCACTGGAAAAATAAATTGGAGGGATGTTTTCAGTGATTTGAAAAAAATTACTTATAACGGCACCTACCTATTGGAAGTGGTGCCGAATAATAAAACCTATGAGGATATGGGCTTGGCGGGAGATTTTACGATTATTGAAGTCGGCAGGGCATTTTTCAGACATATGAGAATTCGGCCGGATCTTTGAGCCATAAAGCCACAGGAGTTTTCGACGCTAAAATCAAGGAACGAATACAATGAAATTGTTGTTATACATGCGGAATTTGTCCATAATAATATTAATATTCAATGCTGTGATACCGGTGATAAGTGGTGATAAGATTACAGAGGAAATAGAACAGAAGGACTGGCCGGAATACTTTCCTGAAATAGAAGTGATCCCCTCGCAATACGAGCCGGAATTTCAACAGGTGGACATGTCTTATGAAACGCCGCATACCAAATGGGCCAAACCTTACCTTGGCGGAACCATCAAAGCGCTGGTAATTGCGCCACGGGTATGTCAGCGGGATACGATTGAACTGGCGCAGCGCCTGGATATGGATTTCAAGGTATTTTCGGCATACGGTTGGACCAGACTGGGTGGGGATAAATTTGATCCGTTCAGCAAAGATAACCCGCCCAACGGGCAAATGGGCCGTTACAGTACTCCCGTCGGCTACGAACAGGAATCACAACAACAGCGGTTACAGCAATTGTTACAGGGAACTTACGATGTGATCATTCTCGGCAAAATGGTTTGGACAACATTTCCGGAAAATATCAAGTCCGAAATTCTGCGGCAAGTGAAAAGCGGCTGCGGACTGCTTATCGCTTATACCGGAGGTCAGACCGGGACTTATGTCCCAAAGGAAATTATGGCGTTACCGGAAATAAAGGATTTTCAAACGGACTGGATATCTGCAGGAATTCCATTTGCGGCATTGTGCGCAACTGAAAAATGTCCTCCGGTAATGATCTCCGCCAGGCGGTATGGCAAAGGCCGGGTAGTCGTAATAAGCGGAAAAAATTCTTCAAACAGCTTTGTGGCACCGGAATTCCCTACGGCTTTCGAAAACAGGTTATGGGAACTGGATTATTATTTTGGGCTGGCGGCGAAAGCCGTTATCTGGGCGGCGAAGCGAACACCGGAAAGTTCTATTACGCTGCAAAAGGAAGAGCGGCGGATTATTCTCAAAAGCGCCGGTTTCGGGAAAGCTTTCACTGTGAATTTCAAAATACGCAATGAATATGGCGAAACGGTTTTTACTAAAACGGGCAGCGACTTGACTTTTGCTTTGCCGGAACTGCCGGCTGGTAACTATGTCGCGGATGCGGTGATCGGCAGTGACGGCAAATATTCAAACTGGACCTCGCTGTTTTTCGAGGTAAAGAAGGACTGCGAGATCAAAATGCTCGCTTTTTCCGGCAAAACAGCGAAGCCGGACGAAACGATGGAAATAAAAATTACTCTTTCGTCCAAGGCTGAAACCGGGATGAAAATACAGTTGTTGTTCCATGATCCGCTGCAGCGGTTGATAAAGCATATAGTTCAGGATATAAAACCGGGCGTGTCTGAACACAAAGTGAAATTCTCGCTTGAAAAACCGCTGTTTAATCTCGCCAGGATGAAGGCTGTTCTTCTAAAAGAGCAACAGGTGCAAAGCGTAAAAAACGCATGTCTGCCGGTAAAACTCGAACATCCGCAGGATGATTTCGGTTTTGTCTGCTGGGACACCAGTTCCCGGGAATACGTCTGGCATTACGCCAGAAAAGAACTGTACAAACTGGGAGTCGATGCTTCTTACGGCGGCAGGAGCGGACTGGAGTGTTTAACCAATGCCGGAGCCGGCATTTACACGATCCCGTATATGACCCGTTATGCGCTAAGCAAAATCACAGCCGGAAACTGCCCGGTCCGGATACCGTGCCTGAACGATCCGGCCTATATCGCTGCCGAACAGAAAAAACTCAAAAAAATTACGGAAGCTACTTCTCCGTTCGCACCGGCAGGCTATTCGCTCGGTGACGAAAATGACCTGTCTGTTAATAAGGTCGAGGTATGTTTTTCCAAACACTGCCGGGATGGATTCAGAAATTATGTCAAAAGATCGTATTTCGACCTTGATGCCTTGAATAAAGAATGGCAGACTTCTTTCAAATCCTGGGATGAAGTCGAAGCGGCGCCGCTGGCGAAAGCGCAAAAACTGAATCAGCCCGCGCGTTGGGTGGACTTCCGTACCTTTATGGAAGAAGTATTTTTGAAAATTCATGAAATCGGAAGCCAAACGGTAAAAAGCATTGATTCGAACGCTCTGGTCGGTTTTGATGGCGGTTTCGACATTTCCAGTTTCAACGGTTATGATTGGTGGCGGCTGTCGCAACTGCTCGATCTCTGGGGTATTTATCCGGATCACTTGCAAGCGGAAATCCTGCGCTCATTCCATAAAAAAAACGCCCGGACCGGCAGATGGTACGGGGGATACAATCACCGCACCCGTTTTGTCGCATACGCTGAATGGGAGCCCTGGTATGATCTTTTCCACGAAATGAACAACATCTGGTGGTTCAGTATTATTTCGCCCTGTTATTCGACCGTTACGGCAGAAAACACTATGAATCCCGCCAGCTTCAGGCCATTTCCCATATTAAAAGCCAGCAGTGATGAAACCTTGAAAATAAAAAACGGTATCGGTAAACTCCTGCTGGGCGTCAGGCGTGACCACGGCGGGGTGGCTCTATTGTATTCTCAAGCCAGCCTCCATGCTTCGACCTTTTACGGCAATTGTAGCGATCCCAACGCCGGCAGTTACGATTTCATCCGAATCCTGGAAGATTTGAATTATCAATACCGTTTCATTTCATATGAACAGCTTTCAGACGGAATATTGGATAAAGAAAAATATCGCTGTCTGATCCTGCCGGGCACCATTGCGCTCTCAGACGGCGAAAAACAGCAGATAATGGAGTTTGCAAAGCGGGGGGGAGTGGTTATTGCAGATATTGAAGCTGGACTTTACAATGACCATGGCAATGTTTCTGAAGACAAGAGGTGGAAAGATTTTATAAAAGACAAGATAATCGGTAATGCCGTTAAAGCATATAAAAAAGACCGGCCGGGCGCCACTGGAAAACGTTTATATTTTTCAAAACTGCTGAAAGCGCAAGGTATCGAACCGGAATTCGATGTTATTGCTGCGGACGGGAATTGCTATGAAGGCGAACTGGCGGTTTTCACCGACGGCAAAGTCCGTTATGTTGGCTTACTGCGCGATCATTCGCCGCAAATAAAATCCCAGGATGCGATAGTGAAATTTCCGTCAAAGTATCAGGTTTATGACGTGAAAGGTGGTAAATACCTTGGACATGTTGATAATGTGGCGGTAAAACTACCGGCAGGAAATTCAGCGCTCTGGGCGCTGTTCCCGGAAAAAGTGTTGCCGCCGGAACTGGTTGTGAAACCGGAAGCCGCGCCCGGCGAAACTATACAGGTAAAAATAAACCTGCCCTCGCCGTACCGCCGGGTAATTCATTTATCGATAACCGATCCCGCCGGTCGGGAACTTCGGCACTACGGACGCAATCTGAATGTAGTTGCCGGGATGGCCGAAACCGTGATCCCATTGGCGCTGAATGACGTTGCCGGGTGCTGGACAATAAGCGCGACCGATGTTGCAAGCGGTTTGAAGACAACAAAAATTTTGGAGGTGAAACAAAGATGAAAAAAGAATTGCTCAATGTTTTAACCATTTTATTTGTAGTTATCTCAAGCCTGTCAGGAGCCGAACCGAATAAACAATTCTTTTGTCGAAAAAAAGATGGGAAATTGAAACTGGACGGTCGGATCGATGAAGCGGTTTGGCAAGATAAGATGGTTGTGGTCAGGTTTTACAAATCCCGAAAACAGGGAGAGCCGAAATACCAGACGGAAGTTTACGCCATGCGGGACGATGAAAACCTGTATATTGCGGCAAAAATGTACGACGAGGACATTGTCGCCAATTATACGCGGCGGGATGACCCTATTTTCGATGAGGACGCCTTCGAAGTTTTTATCCGGCCGGATTTAAGTAAGAATTTCATTTTCGAGTTCGAGTTCAGCCCGGCGGGAGTGATTTTCGATGCCCTGGACCGGCGGGGACTGCCGAATTCCTCCGGTTACCGGACAGTAACCCGAAAAGCCTGGAACGGGACGGGCATAGAGTGTAAAACTTATATTGCCGGCACGCTGAACGACTGGTCGGACAAGGATAAATATTGGAGCGTTGAAATAAAAATCCCGCTGCGGAATTTTACTTTCAGGAAGATTGCGGAAATGCCGGAGAAAGGGAGTCGCTGGGGAATAGTTTTCGCCCGCTGCGAAAGTTCCGCTTATCTCGAACAGGTCGAGTATTCGGCCAGTATCCCATTGTCCCGTTACGGCGTCTGGGAAAATTACAGTGAATGGATAATAATGGAATTACATCAGGAGGACAGTCTATGATAAAGTTATGGAACTGATCGATTTGAAAAAACAAAATCTTTCAGGACAAGCAAGCTTAATTAAAACAATTACAATAAAGAAGGAAAACCAAAATGGTCAGGCACAACATCAGAAAATCAATAATGACATCGCTGTTATTTTGCAGTATTACAGCCGCGTCTTTAGCAGAAGAAGGACTGGTTGCTTTTTATGATTGCGACGAAGGTTCCGGCAACATTCTTAGCGACAAAAGCGGTAACGGTTTTAATGCCGAGCTGCAAGGAAACTTTTCCTGGGTAGAAGGCAAAAAGGGCAGAGCTGTCTATTTTGACGGTAAAACAACTTGGGCAAAGGTTCCGGTTTCCGACAAACTGCGGAATGCCGTCAAAGATGCGGTAACTATTGAAGCATGGATCAAGGGCGCCGGCGTGGTTCTTGCCGGGAGTAAACATGGTTCATATTGTAATGGTTCATATCAGTTGAGTATTTCACGCAATGGAACAAACGGTAAAGTCGGTTTTACCATGTACGTGGATAAATTATATCATCCGCAAGGTTTTTATATGTGCGGATGCAACACGCTTATAGATCTTGATTCATGGCATCATGTCGCGGCAGTATATGACGGTAACGACATGAAAATTTTCATAGACGGAAAGGCCGTGAAAACCCAAACCTATCAGTATTTAAAGGAAGGGAAACAAGATGCAAAAGTAACTCACGAACATGCGGGAAAGCATATTATTGATAGAGCTAGCGGTCTTAATCTGGGAGTGCATTACAGTCCTTCCGCCGGCAAGGATCATTTTTATGGATTTTTTATGGGAATAATGGATGAGATAAGATTGTATAATAGAGCTCTCTCCGCAGAAGAAATTTATACGCATTTTAAAGATTCCCGTGAAGAGAACAAAAAAGAATCAGTCGTCCTGAATGGTAAAAACGGCGTTGTGAAATTTGACTTCGGGGCCAGCTTTTTACGTTTCCCCGGCTTTATACCTTGTTCTCCCAAAGATCTTTATACCAAAGAGAAAGGATTTGGCTGGACCTCCAATAACGGTTTAAGTTCTTATGTCGAAAACTTTAAGACCGATAATCTCTGTCAGGATTTTGTTTACTTGTATGGAAATGGGACGGAAGCCGAATTCAACGTCGACTTGCCGAATGGTGATTATACGGGAGTTGTCTGGATGGGAGATTTGGAAAATTATACCAAAATCAGCCCCCAGTGTCATACTCTCCCGGTACGTTCCTGGGAAATAAGCTCCGAAGGAACAACGTTACTTGGGAAAAAGGTGAGTCTTGAAAGTTTTCTGAAAGAATATTATCAGAATGTCAATAACGATTATCAAGGTGGAGATGTATGGCAAAAGTATATTGCCCCTATATATGGTCCCTATATATTTTCCGTAAAAGTCAGGAACAATCAGTTGAAATTGAAATTCAGGTTATCACTGCCCCAACCATCAAAAAAATTAGCTCCTCTTCTTGCGGGGCGGACGGACATATTGCCTATTAATGCCTTAGCGCTTTATCCCGAATCTGAAAAATCTTTCCGGACTGCGGACCTGATTGAGATCAAAAAAAAGCGCCGGTCAAATTTCTACGAAAATTTTCCTCTGCCTGCAGCTCCGTCCGGGAAACAGGTTCCCGCATATAATTCCCCCAATAAGGATTTTATTCTTTTTACCCCCCATTACATGAAACGGATTTATCCGGATACCGTTCCCACGGCGGAGGAAATCGGCAAAACCTTTAAAACCTTTGCCACACCGGGTGAATATGAACCGGTTGCCCTGGGAGTTTACCCGCTGAAAAACCTCAGTGACGTCAAGGTTACTGTGGATGATCTGCGTTCCGACAAAGGTTTGATAAAATCAGGAAACATCCAGGTACGGATGGTACATTACATAGCCAAGCCTTCACGGTGTGGCGATGCCGGCCTCCATGAATCCCCCATAAAAATAGAACCAAGTTATCTCTATAAAGTTCCTACTCCTTTGAATATCACAAAAGGGTTTACGCGCTCCTTTCAGCTTACAATCAAAGTTCCGGAAAATGCTGAACCCGGTATATATAACGGTAAGGTTTCATTCAGTTGCGACCGGGGCCAGGTGGCGCTTCCGCTTAAATTAAGAGTTCTTCCTGTCCGTCTGAAAGTCCCTGATATTCCGATTGTTGCTGAGACCTACGGCGGCTGGCTTTATACAAGATGTCCGTATCTTGCTTTTCCAAACTGTGATGATAAGTATTGGAAACTCGTGGAAGATATTGACAAAGATATGAAGGAACACGGATTGACCAGTACCGAAGTAAGTATTCGCGATACGGTTCAAAAATGGAATATTCCTGAAAAGAAAATCGTTTATAACCCGGAATTATTGAAAAAACATTTTCAGGCTTATAAAGCCGCTGGGCTTCCTTCAAAATATATTATCATCGAATCTCTAATTCCTTTTCATTTCAACGTCCTACGAAAAGCGAGCTATGAGATTGTCGGAGATGCTCAATGGGAACAGGAAGTAATAGCTTTTTTCCGAAAGATAAAAGCTACTGCTGGTGAATACGGCCTGGAACCGGTCTTTTATCCGCTTGGAGAAACAAGTGAATGCGGGAAGGAAGGCGTTGCGCGAACTGCGCGTTTTTTCCGGATGCTGATGAACAAAGCTCCAGACATCAAGATGATTAGTAACACAACTTCTTCAAAATGGGAAATTGAAATGGTTTCGCCATATGTTGATTTCATTGGTCTGCATAGCGCCCTGGACCAGGAATCGGCAGATCATTCCTGGTATGGAGATAAAATCAGTTCCAAGGCGATTGATACCATTCGCGCCAAAAAGAATTACCTTTTATATAACGCCGGGCACGTAAGATTTTCCTGGGGATTATATCCATGGGCAACCAATGCAGTCGGCCGGGTTCAGGAGTTTTATTGCTCATCCAAGAGAGACCCTTATAATTTCTGGGATGGTGTCGATGACTATATTTCCTGTGTTATACCGGGACCGGAGGGCATGATACCATTTTTATGTTACGAAGAAATTCGTGAAGGCATAGATGATTACCGCTATGTGGTTACATTGGAAAATATGGTGACAATGGCGAAAAAACAAGGGAAAAATACCGCCCAGGCGGAAGCGTTGCTTCGCGAGATCAAAGAAAACATTAGTCCTGATTTGCAATACTATTGGAAAGCCGGAGTGCCGAAACCGGAATTTTACGACAAAATACGCTGGAAAGTTGCTTCATCCATCCTTGAACTGCAGGAGAAACTGAAATGAAATCCGGATGTTTTAACCTTGGCATAATATTCGGCCTGCTTTGGAGTGGCGGTCTGTCTGCCGCTCAACTTTACAGGATCGAATTCGAAAAAGAAACGGTTTTTCCCAAAGTGTCACGAGAATATCTGCTGCTTCGCCCCTGCGACAAACAAGCGCCGCCCCGTATTGACGGGCGGCTTACCGACCCCTGCTGGGGAAATGCGGAAAAAATAGAATTTTCCGATACCGTGGTAAAGCTGATCTATGACGATAAAAATTTATATATCGGCTTTGAATGCAAAAAAAATACTCCCCTGAAGGCGAACCTGAAAGGACATGATATCAAATTCTGGAATGATGATAACGTGGAAATATTCATCGACTCCAACCATGACCACAAAACCTATTATCAGTTTGCGGTAACCCCGCAAGGCGCCCGATATGACGGTTTTATCATGGATAAAAAATGGGATGGTGACTGGCAGTCCGCCGTAACCGCAGTCAGGCAGGAATGGACAGCGGAAATCGCCATTCCCTGGAAGACTGTCGGGCTGGATCCTTTAATTCCCGGAACTGTGCTGGGCATAAATTTCAACAGTAATCATGAAAGCAAGAAATATGCAAGCTGGGCACGCTTGTCAGGCGCATCGCACCATGAGGCCGGCGCGTTTAATCATCTTATTCCGGGTAATTCCGATATCGTGGTTAAGGATATTAAACCGGGAACCCCGATCATCGGCCCCAATATTTTGTTCCTTAAAGTCCTTAATAAGGACAAGCAGGCACGATATATCCGGATAACGGCAGAAACGCCGGGGACAAAAACATCGGAGAAATTCAGCCTCCGTCCGGGAGAAAATGAAATAGAAGCGGGATACATGTTGAAGGAGCCCAAAGAAACCGGGATATGCTTTTTCGGTGAGGATACGGCAACGGGGAAATTACTGTTCAGATATTGCCGTAATGTCACTCCTCAGAACCTGCCGCTTATTTATTGTATGGCTTCCACTAATTATTATTATCCCTCAGACAATAATATTGCCACAACCGTCTTCATTGAAAACATTCCCTTGCGCAATCTTGCCAGGATGCGGCTTCAAATTAAGGCCGTCAAGGATGGTCATGAGATTTTTACCACTTCGACAGATAAAATTACGTCCAGGAAGATTCATTTTTTCCTGTATCCTCCAAAATTAGAACCGGGAAATTATAAACTGGATTTTCAGTTATTTGATGAAGCGGGCAAAAATACAGGAAAAACAAGCAGGATGTTCTCATTAAATAAAGGTCCTTTCGATTAGGAATTATCTTTTTAATAAAATGGAGTAAAGAAATAATGCGATCAATAAAAAATATTCTGTTGAGCGGAACTTTGCTGTTTTTTCCGTTATACGCCTCATTCGCCGGTGAAAT
>JAQUOK010000075.1 GCA_028717165.1 Victivallaceae bacterium
ACCTTGCGGTCGGTAACGGGCTGCGATTCACTTTTGGTTTTCGGCACGGCAGTGGAAATGCGTTTTGATTATTCTGCTCATTATTGCGATAACGATTAATTCCTTGGAATTATTTTCAAAAGACAGGCAGTAAACGGTTTTAGGGGGAGTTTATTTCCTTGAATGATCTTTTCCTGAGAAGACATTTCGCTAAAGCGGCATGAACTGAAGCCCGTTAATTCAACGCTTTTTTCCTCTTCCGTGAAGTTCGCTGTCAGCAGATATCTCTGATTATTGGCGTCAATGCCCGTAACCGCCCGGATGCCGGCACCGAGATCCAATGCCTGCCAGCGCTGCCGCTTACTTATTTCACGGGTTTCCGAAACATTTACTCCGCTCATGAGCATAACTCCGGTATCAATTACCGGTTTTCGGGGCGGTTCAAAATCACTTTCCATTTTAAACTGGGAACAAATTTCATCCGCATAAAGAGTGAAATGATCCGGTTTGTTCTGGATCCTTATCTGCCGTTCTGCAGGGCGATAAATTGTCATATTTTCGTCCCCGTAAATCGAAAGCATCGCAAGACAACTGTCAATATTAACCCAGGAAGATTCAAATTTAATGACTTCCTCCCCGCCGGGACAGCCGGCAAGCGTAAAGCTTCCTTCGGATGAAACATATTCCCGCTTAAAGTCATTGTAAACGTCATTCGGAATTTTCAGCCCGCCCCCTTTTATAAAATGCAGGTAAATTCGCCTCGTCGTTTCCGCGTATTGCAGACATATTACCGTCTTATGGTCCGGAAGGGCGGCAAATACTATACCGTGTTGAGCGAAAACATCTTCCCTTTCTCCTTCTCCCATCGGCATTTTTTCCGTCCAGTGGACGCAGCCATAATTTAAAAATCCGCCGCTGAAAAGTTTATGGCCGTTAGTTATGACCGTCGGCACGGAAATACAGGACGTTACCAGTTCCCCGCTCAAATTATGCTGCCATTCCGCCATATCGCTTTTGCCGGGAGGTACGCAGATACCGCTTGGTTTCTGGGACGCTTCCCAAACCCATGAGGCAATTCGATTTGAATCCCGAACCATGGTCGCACCGTGGAATTCATCCTGCCATAAAACTTCAGGTTCTTTATTCGCAGGAGGAATTTCCTGCGGCAATTTAAATAAACGCCGCCAGTAAGCCCCGAAAGACATTGCCGCAGCCCGGTCTCCCTCAAGTCTGGTATAATAAAACGGGCTTAAGCGAGCCATTCTTTGCAGCCGGTTTGAAAGGAACGCCCCGTCGCTATTGGCGGCGACTTCCTTCATTACCTGCGATAACCAACCGGTTTCATAGCGGAGGGCGCCTTTATCGCCATATTTATCCAATGCCAGAAGCCACATCGGCACGGCGTAATCCTGACAGTAACAATAACGCACTCTGGTATCGCCGCCGATTCTGAGCAGCCTGCCGTCCGGGAAAGTAAATTGTTTTACGGTTTCCCAAAGTTCCCGCGCGTGAAAATAAACTTCTTCCGGCAGGACGATTCCGCGCCCCTTCATGGAAAAATGCAGCATGGCGATATTGGACAGGCAAATAACCATGTAACCCACATTCATATAGTTATGATGGTTTAGTGAGAAATTTTCAGTAAAATTAGGCCCGATATGCCATTCTTTAACCATTTTCCCGTTAAATTTTTTCGTCGAATTTTTATCCGCGGGAACGGAAATGCCGTTAACGAACATGGCGGCAGCTTTCTGCAGGTACTCGTCTTTGCGTTGAATATCAGGATAATAAGCGGCAGTTCTCAACAACATGGAACCGTTCCAGATATTCGCTTCCGGACGGTTCCGCTCAGGAGCGATTCCGGCCTTGATCTCATATTCGTCCAGAATGCAGATGCTTTCCGATTCAAGGATGGTGCGCATGGCACGTTTATCCTCTTCCGAAAGGAATTCATGTATCGCGTCAAAACCGTGCATCATCCTTTCCAGAGCGAGGACGCTGATCCATGAATGGCCCCATTGTTTATTATTCGAACAGAGTTCTTTGCCGGTCAGATGAGTATGCAGGGAATATCTTAACAGTTTGAGCGCAATATCCAACAGTTCGTCACGGCTCATGCCGACGGCATTTTCATCCAGTCCAGGCGATGTGGCAAGAACCGCAAATGCCGCAAAAGCGTTCATGTTGGTCTGAACCATCCAGCTGTGATGTTCGCCGGTGCCGTAGCACATTATATCAGGAGTATCCGGAGGCGTATAAAAATATTTTGCCGCGGCCCGAGCCCAGTTCTCAAGCATCCTTACATAACTGCCTGAAGTCAGCTTATCCATAATATCAGTTCCATTAGTTGTTAGATTATAAAAATATAGTATTCAATAGAAATATTTTTTCAGTTATTGATGGCAACGCCGGTATCGATGCCGGTAATAATAGCGTCATACCTACCGATTACGCTTGCATTTTCACTCATAAGTCCGACCCAGCATTTGTTCTTTATTGTTTGATGGAAATAACCGTTATTTGGTATTTTGCAAGGTAAAAATGCATAATTTATGATCTTTTCCAGTCTTTTATCCTGTTTAAAAGCCTTTTCATTGGGATTCGCGATTGCAATAATTTCAATATTTGGATGTACTGTATAATTTGAATGCACCTCTTCCCTTTACACCCAACATTGCAAATCTTATTTTATCCTTCATTTTATTGTTTCTTAAATTTTTATTTGTTATCTTGTAATAGATGCTGTGTTTTTGAAAATACAGAGAATTACAATTCCGCAGGTAATCAGTCCAATTCCAAGCCATTGCAGATAATTAATGTGCGTTCTGAATACCCATGCTATGGCAATTTGCGCCAACAAGGAGGCGCTGCCGCCACAAATCCCCATCGCTATGTTCGGGTTCATCTGTTTAAAAAGGTTCATCAGGATCCAAATGCTTGAAAAAGCCAACGTATTCCCTAGAATAAACCCCGTCAGCCAATGTTCTTGAGCTTCGCTTCCCCATTTGAATAATAACGCCCCCATAACCTGCAGGACAATATAAGTGGCAATCATAATAATTATCATCAATCGTTCCTTTTTCGCTTTTTGTATTTCCCTAATACTTTTATTCAGATTTTTTTAATATTGAATAACATTTTCTCATATGTTCTCCACTTCCGCTATTTTTTGTTCTTTACTTACAGATTGAGATACCTGAGAGGTTGGGAGTGCAAGCAGTTTTTCCATGTCTCGCCGCGAAACTGCCGCCTCGGGAATGAATTGTTTGCCGCACACATAGCGCAACAGCCTGTCCAGTAAATACGGACCTTCCACTTCCGCCGCTTTCTCAGCAAAATTTCCCTGATGGAACAAATTCAATGTAGTAATAAGAAGAGCTCCGCGGCCTACTGTCGTTTCAAAAAGATATGCCTGGTTTCTTCCGCCTTTATAACTGTCTATGCAACGGATAATCGGTCGTATCGGAACCGGCCAGTTATCCAGAATTATTACTGGCGAGTACTGTATCAGATTATAGAACTGCAGATCACAATACCCGTCATGGGGAAAATCGGCAAGAGCTGGATGCATGTCAATAAGTGTTCCGGATGAGCCATGTTCAAGTGAGTTCCATGGAATAGTACCGAACCAGGCGTTTCCCTGTTCCAGTCCGCCAGCATTTTGAACATAAAATACTCGTCCGCCATTCTCAAGAAAATCAAGCGCGGAAGAATTCAGTGAGTTTGTAATTAGCACTTCCGCATTGATATCGGAACAGAAACGGCAATAATATTGGGGAAGAACAAGTCCAGAAATACTTATATGACACGGAGGCGTATTCAGAAATGCTTGCGGGAATAACCAAAACGGCCAGTTATTGCGCGCAGCAGTTTCTTCATTTGTCATAAGTTCCATATGCAAAACAACCTTGCATGCACTATTTGCCGGCCGGGGTTGAATGCCGACATTATGCACAATGCGGTCGGAATACGCATCAATAGTACCGAACAGTTCATGCCCCTCGGCTAACGGTGTCCCGGACGCGGCGGTAACCAATTGCCATTTTACTACGGAATTCACAAGAGGTGCCGATGATTGGTTTGATACGGTAATTGCCACTGTGATTGTTTCGCCATTCCAATAACAGCGGTACCAGGATGCGCGATCAATTAAAACCACTATATTGCCATTACTTTTTCTGAACTCTTCAGCAGAGACATTCTTGGGGTCGCCAAAATCGTCCCATATCCCCTCTACCGCTTCCTTAAAGTCCTTACCAAACCAGATGGAATAGCCATTGACGATGCGCCGTGCCGTTTCACACCCCGTTTTCCTTTGGATTGCCTGTATTTTTTCAGAATTTTCAACAAAGCGCGGCAATAATTCGCTCAAGCCTTTTTCTGCCGCAATCTTCTCTGCATACTCAATGTGAAATGGAAGGATGGCGGCATCCTCATATTTATATTTCAAAGCCGGATTTGGGTAGGAACTCCACCAATAAAACTCATGCATTATAATCGGTTTATTCCAATAAGGCGGTTCATCAAAGTTTGGCAGGCCACCGCCCGCCCACTCATATATATCGGTATCGTCACGCTGGCTGTTATACCGGCGTATTCCGCCAACTGTTATCAGCAACCGCGTCGAATCAATGCGTCGTACCATATCCGACAGCTGCCGGATTTCAGCGATATGTTCAGGATTGTAATGATAAATTTCCGCATTAACCGAATAAATCATTACACAAGGATGATTGAAATTCTGACCGATGACATCCGCAACATAACTTTCATCCAAAGCTTCAGGCGATGGCCAGTTCATATTCTGGTATGTCGGATAATATTGAACCAGCAATCCGTATTTATCCGCTACATCCAGAAATTCCTTATGGGGTATACTGGCGAGAAAATTTACAAAATTAAAACCATAATCACGCGCCTGTTTGATTTCTTTTTCAAGCCGTGTCCGATCCAGGTAAGGCGATAACGTATAAGCCCATAGCTGAGGGTTACCGTAGCCGCGTAAAAAAACCGGATGACCGTTTATAAGGATTTGTTTTCCTCTCACTTCGAATTCACGCATACCAAACCGTTCACTCACAGAATCAATCGTTGCGCCGTGATTCTCAAGCGCTACCGTCAGATGGTATAAATAAGGAGATTCCGGACTCCAGAGGTGCAGATCCCGCATCGGGATTTCCCCGTGAAAGTTACCAGACGCCACTTCCCCGCAAGCCGGATCCAAGGCGGTCACGGATTCGGCAGCCAACTTCCCGACGGCATCAAAAACCTGAAACCGCAAATAACATTCCGCATCCGCAATTTTACCAGCCATACAGATCTTGATCTTTACCTTTTGGTTCGCAATATCAGGAAAAATTTGCAGGCGCTTAATATGCAAAACCGGAATCGCTTCTAAAATAACATCACGGTATAATCCGCTCCAGGTCGCCACGTTAAATGTCCCATTCGTAATCGGATTCACCCAGCAGCGCTGCCACTTGGACCCCTGTCTGGGCCTTCTTGTATTTACCCAGGGACTTGGACGATCAAATACATTACATTCGCTTATTCGCAGAACAATGGTTTGTTCCATATCAAAACGGATGTATTCAGTTAAATCCAATATACATTCAAGTGCGACCTTATGGTGTTCTCCTATGAACTGTCCGTCCAACCAAAACTCGGCCTTGGGATTGATACCCCCGAAGCGAAGCAATATTCTCCTGCCTTTCCATGCAGACGGGACAGTGAACGTACGGCGGTACCATCCGGTTCCGAGATATGATGTTTTTTCAAATTGCAGACCTTCCGATGGAAATCCGCTACTTTGACATGTTTGCGTATGGTGCTTGTTATCGCCGAACCCTTGCGCCTGCCAGGCGCCAGGCACCATAATTTCGTTATTGAATACATCGTTACGTTCCCACCATTTTTCGGAAAGGCCTACATCCTGTGGGTCAAGCGCAAATTTCCAAACACCCGAAAGCTTCATTGAATCACGCATATTGTCATTTCCTTTAAAGTAGTTGGTTATGTCAAAAATTTTTAATTAAAATTCTATTTATCTTATTGATCATGTATTTATTTAGTGTTTGTAAGTTTTCTCATCCAGAAAAAAACGTTTTTTTCTGTACCGTTTGTTCTTAATGTCAGGATTTTGTTGTTTTTTCAATAAAACACCTCTGTTTTCCTTTTGTGTGTACATGACTGTCGATCATAAGTTATTTTCTCAGTTTTTGATTTAACCTTTCTATAATCATTTTTCCGTCGGCACGACAATACCCCAGATTATCAGGTTCTGGCAAAATGCAAATATCATAAAAGTCGGTATTGCCGCTATCACCAGCGACGCATAAACCACCGCCTGGTGCGCCATCGTCTGGAGCTGGAATATCCAGACCATTATCGTCCACATTTTCTGGTCGGGAATTATGATCAGGGCCATCATGAAAGCGGAATAGGCGCTGGTAAAAGCGCCGAGGGCAATTACCGCCAGGATCGGCTTGGAAAGGGTCATGGTCAGTGTCCAGAACTTGGTCCATTCACCGGCGCCGTCAATATCGGCGGCTTCATAAAGTTCTTTCGGCATGCTGTCGAAGAAGCCCTTCAGAAGAAAAATGGAATAGCCGTTGGCTGCGCCTGGCAGGATCAACGCCGCAAAGGTATTCAGCAGACTGGTAGTAGCCAGCTCCGGCGCCAGGAAAGGAACAATTACGAAACCGGCCACGATACCGGCAAGCAGCGAAACCAGGGCTTGGCAGTTTTCCTTCCAGGCAGGGCGCCATCTTTCCAGAATGAGAAACAGTATTATGGTTACTGAAACTCCGGTAACGACCGGATACAGCGGAAAACGCTTAAGCAGGAGAAAACCGGGTATCATGGTAACTTCCCCGGGGAAAGCCATTGTCGCCATGCAGAAAAGAAGAATTTTGTAAGTCCCGGGCAGCTTGAAACGGCTCAACGCATATGCCGCAAGCGGGTTTACGATCAGCGCCGTAATAATCGCAAGGCCGCAGTAGATAAAAGTATTCATCAGCCCGTTCCCGTGCATGGCAATGTAATCTAATACCTGCACATAATTGCGCTTTGTAAACTCCCATCTTACCGCTCCTTTGTTTGCCATGCAGTCCTGCCAGTCGACGGCAGCTATTAATGTTCCGAGTCCGGGATAATTTTCCGGGACTCTGCCGTATTTGCCGATAAGGAATTTACGGAATTGCGTTTCTTCGCTGTCAATGCTTACCGCCTCGATCGGGCAGTCTTTTCCTGACTTTATGAATGCTTCGAAATCACGCCTGAGATACGACGCGTCATCCAGTTTTGCCGGGAAAGGTACGGAGGACAGTTTTTCAAAATTTGTCCGGCGCTCCCGATTAAACAACTTAACAGATGCGTAACGCTTTCTGATGAAATCCTGGAAAGGAGCCTTCAGGGACTTGTCAAGGCGAATCTTTGCCAGTTCAATTCTGTTACGGACATAATTTATCCAGTCCTCTCGGATGAGCCCGGCTTCAGCCGGAACACGGTCATGCCATGGTATATCACTGTAGCTGCGATATGAAGTGCCATGCCTTTGGTTGTATTCCTTTATCTGATTTGTATAAAGGTTGCATAAATAATCGAATACATAGGAACCCTGTGAGGTTCTGATAATAATGTCCCGCTCCCGTACCGTTTCCCGCCACCGACTAATTTCCCGGCGGAATCCTGCCGGGAGATTTTGATTGAGGTAACGTCCGATATTTTCCAGAGGTATCCGTACGTCACTCCAGGAAATACCGCTCTGATTGGCTGCGCAGTTGTAGGCCGCTAAATCATTATTATATTTTTCTGCCATCCAACTGCGGTATGAACGCAGGTTCTCCGGTAACATCCCAGAAGCCTTGATTTGACCGACAAACCGCTGTTCAACCGGAATTGTCCTGCGCCAATTGCGGCAATCTTCAATAAATTCCAAAGCTACAGCCGGCGGCGGTTCGATATCGCTCCAGCTTAAAACCCGTTTCCCCCAGGCATTCTGAACGATATCCGTGTTAGTGTTATATTTCGATTCGGCATATTTCTGGAACAGGATGCGGTCACTGAACCAGAATCCGGGATAGGGGCTGATTGACCACGAGTCGGCCTCGCTTTTCACCGATCCGGCCAACATCAGCAGCAAAGGATAAACCATTGAGACTGCCCCCACTATCAAGGTTAAATATATACAAGCATAAATGAACCTTACTTTCGGACTGCGTCTTCCTATTTCACTTATTATCGGCATAGTTAAAATTTCCTGTTTGGGGATCGAATATGAAAAAATTCCGTTTCGATTTCGTTTACTTTATAGTTGTACATATTTATTTAATTAACCGTTCTATATTTCCGTTGCTTCGTTACGCAGCGTCAGTTCCGCCTCCGCCGGCCGCCTTGAATTCCATCCGGCTCAGTCTCTGGAGGTTGTAAACGGTAAAGCCGATGAGCATTGAGCCCAGTACCCACGCCATCGCCGTGGCGGCGCCGAAACGCAGATAGCCAAACGCCTCCCAGAAAATGTGCAGGCCGATTACCTCGGTAGCCCCGTAAGGGGTATACGGCCCGCCGCCAGTCATGGCGAGGATAAATGAGCTTCCACTGTGCATACAGCCGATTACCGAACCGATAAAATTTATTACCACCAGCGCCTTAATTGATGGCAGCGCGATATTCCAGGCTTTGTGGAACGGCCCGGCGCCGTCAATGTCGGCCGCCTCATATAAATCGTCGGGAATTCCCTTTAACGCCGCAAGATAAATCAAGCAGCCGGGTCCCATTCCTGCCCAGATCGAAGGCAGAATACAGAAGAAAAGAGCGAATTGCGAAGAAGACAGCCATTCGGTGGAAAACCCGGAAATATGCGTTCCGAAGACGTAATTAAGCGCATTTACTCCGAAATTCAAGACCTGGTTTATCATCCCGTGCTGCCCGTAAAAACCTTTCCAGAGGAAAATAACTACTACTCCGGATAATATTGCCGGGAGATAATATATTGTGCGGAAAAATATCTTCCCTTTCGGCACCTCGGTCAGGAGAATCGCCAGGATTATGGGCGCCGCGAAACCGAATACCATGTAAAGCACGGTATATTCCAGCGAAACCAGCATAGCGTGCCAGAATTCCGCGCTGAAAAGCACGGTCGCAAAATTTTCGAAGCCGACCCAGACACTGAAGCCGCGAACATTGTAATCCTGGAACGCCATTACCGTTCCGCGCAACAGCGGCCAGTATTTCCAGACCGCGATCAGGAGAATTGCCGGAAGCAGGAGCATATACGCTTTCTTGTTGCGGCTGAACTGCCAGTTGCCGCGCGC
>JAQUOK010000076.1 GCA_028717165.1 Victivallaceae bacterium
CATTATCATACCAACGGGCTTTGATGGTATGCAGGCCGGACGAGAGAGAGAATTTTCCGAAGTAAGGTTTGAATGTATCCGAATCAACAGCTATTTCAATTTCCTTTATTCCGGAAAGTGCGTCATAAGCTTTTATGGCGAAAACTGTATTCCGGCTTCCGAAATATTCCCCGCCCAACTGCTTCAGGCCAGGTTCAGCCAACAGTTCCAGAACAGGCGCTTCTTTATCTTTCCCGTTAAACTTTCCGACAGTTTTTTGTGTCCGGGCTGTTATCTTTATACCGGCAATCATAAACCATTTATGTTCAGGAGAAGCCGAACTTTCAGGATTCTCAAATTGAAGGATATTTATACCGTCTTTCAGATATTCCTTCGGAAAGGGCAATATCCAGGTAGACCAGCCTTTTTTTATCAATTTATTTTCGTCATTGTAAAGGATATGGTCATTAAGAGTTATTTTTATCTTTGCAATTTCAGCCTTATCGCAATCCTGACCTTCAAGGAATAAATTCAAATATTTCCCCGGCCATGTCGGTATCTGTTTTTTATTTATACTGAAAGACAGTGCAGACTTCTGGCCCGGATCAATACAAATTCCGTCACGGGGCATAATATCAAAGCTTTTATAATTTTTGAAGATCCTTCCACCGGTAAAATTGCTTAATTCGAATTTGATGCTTGTATCGTCGCCTTTCGGGGCATCGGCATTTAAAAGTTTCTGCATTAATTTGACCGGTATTTCCGTCCCGGGTTTAAATTCCCGGCTTTGCACATATTCAAGAATCGAGTTAAGTAATGACGCACATGCAGGGTCGCCCATATTTGTCCGGCAGGTCGTAACAAAAAGTCTCCCTTTACCGATTTTCGCTTCGAACATTGGAGTCTGACTGCGTTGTTTTCCCCTGACGAAAAATTCTATAATCGGATCAAACTTAACTTCCGGCAATTTATCAAACCGTACACTTGCCGCCCCCTCAAAAACAGGATAGAACTGCCAGTCTCCCCAATTGTCATGAGGCAATGCTTTAAATACGGGATGCTGTTTAATTATGCTGCCGTGGGTATGGGTTTTTCGATATCCCTGAAGGAAATACGGCCACTCATTATATAACGGAAATGGTTTTCCGCCGATAAGCAATATATCACCGCCGGCTTCAAGATGGGCTATCTCCCGGTCAGTCAGGTTTTCGGTGATCCACAATTTATTTAAGGCATTTTTGGGCAAATAACTTATCCCGGAATATCTTTGCCTGAGCAAACGATACGGAGTATAGCTGCATGAAGCCTGAAGTTTTTGACGCGGAATCCTTTTGAAGACCCAGAATCTCCAGTCATTATCCAGTTTTTCTTCCGGAGCGTTCAATTTTACAGTAAGGGTTAATTCGGCAGTGGTCTTTACTTTCGGCCATTTAAAAGATATTTTTCCTAAAGTTGAAACTGTGCCTACTGCCATTCGGGGAGATTTGAATTTACCGTGGAACAATACCTTGTCATTGTTCCTCAAATCCCAGCTGACAGTCCCTTCCGCCACATCTTTTTCACCATAGATTGAAGCCATTACTTCAGCCTGAAAGTTTTCATCTTCCCAATAACAACGCTTTAAACAATTGCTGTTATCAAAATCCAGAAGAATTACATTATCACTGTGATATTTTCTAAATTCTTCCCGGGAAAATCCGGGTCTGGTTTCAGAGAAGCTGTTAAGCCCCGCAAGGGCGCCAATATCCTGGCTGCCGATAATGCTGCCGCATTTTCGCAGTTTCTCAAAAATATATTTACATATAATACTGTTCAACCGCGAAGAATTTTCATACATAACCTTATTTTTGGCGGTTTGTTTTTTCAAGGTTGCCTGCAGTGCGGATTTTGCTTTCGGCCATCCCCACATCCTGCACAGACCATCCAAGTCTGCCGCTTTCCGGCGCAAAGCATCATATTTAAGGCTTGACGGCAAGGGGGAAGCGCAGTAAGCGCTCATCACTACTTCGTGCGATATCAGAGGGCGTCCATACACCGCCGCTAAGTCCGCATGGACGCTTTTCCAGTCTTTTCCAAAGGGGCGGTAACTGAATACCCCGGCCGGATATTGCCCGAATATATCACTATATTCAGTAATTTGTTTTAATCTCCCGGCATGATGCGGGAAAGGTTTTTGAGTAAGCTTGTCTCCTTTCAGAAAACTATATTCCACTCCGCGCATTGCCTGATTAGGCAGAAACATTGATTCCGGATGGTTTTTCCTGATAATCGCAGCCAGTTGCCTGGTATCCTTAATAAAATCGTCATAGTAATTCTGTTCCGCGAATTGATAGTAAATCGACATGGATGGATGATTTCTGGTTCCAAGGACGATTTGAGAAAACAACTTACAAAGCATATCTATTTTTATATTGCCCTCACCGTCAATCATATATTTTCTCGGGTTGCCGGCACCAAAAAGATAACCTGTTTGAACAGCAATGCCAACTTCATCTGCGGCCGCAAGGTTTTCCGCGGAAGCGATGCCGCCTTCCCAATCCGCCGCATTATAGCCGAACTTCCTGATCAGTTTATAAAACTTCAGCCAATATTCCTTATCTTGAGGATAACGATAATGTGAGCGTCCCAAATAACTAAAAAACATCCGCAGATAAACAGGCTTGTTATTAAGCTTTAATACCAACCCTTCGGAACTCCATTTACGAAGCCCGAAACGCGTTACGGTTTTATCAATGACGTTTGTCCCGTTCAGCCAGGATAATTCAAAAAGGTACATATTGGGATGCCCGGGGCTCCAGGCTTTCAGGGCTTCATAATTAAATGATTTGTCAATAAGTAATTTTTTATGGAATGCTTTTACTTCAATATCGCCCTTACCTATCAATTTCCCGGAATTCCATTCCTTTATCCGGTATTCCAACTGTGTCGCGTTAAGTTTATCGGGAAACGGTATCTCAAGAGTGATTTGACAGTCCACCTGTTTTAAGTTTTTTCCTGCCCTTATATAGACATCTTCAATTCTGCCGATGCCGTTCGAAACCTTCAAATAAACGGGTTCTGCTATACCGCCGAACTTCCAAAAATTGTGCTCCATTTCTTTTTTATTATCAACCGAAATAATAATTTCATTTTTCTGCCCTCTTAACAAATGCGCGCTTAAATCAATAATTTGCGGTATAAAACATATATACGGACAGAAAGCAATATGCCTGCCGTTAACCCAGACATTCGCCTGGTCATAGGCTCGGCCGATATACAGCTGGACTGATCTGTTTTCCCACTTGGCCGGAACATCAATAATTTTCCGGTAGAAAGCAAGTCCACTCAAGCTGACATATGCCTGGTTTTTCCAGCTTTTTCTGCCCCATTTTGCTTCGCTCAGGCGGTCGCTTTGAAAGTTCATGTAATCCGGCACCCGAAGTTTTATATCATATGCGGAAGCATCCGGTAATGCCGGGGTATCTGCCTCGGTAGATTTTTTAAATGTAAAATCCCAATCCCCATTTAAATCCACTTGAAGGTAACTGCCGAATAAACTGGTCCAGGTTAAAATAAACAGAACCGCTGCTAAACTCTTTGTCATTTTTTAATTCCTTTGTCTGTTATCTTCTTTATTTCCTGATAAGTATTCCCGGAAGCATTAATTGCGGCGTTAACCCGGGGATGCCATCTGTCATCGGCAATTGAACGGCGCCAGGTTTGAATAGCCTTCTCGTTTTCCGCCGCGGCATCTCTTAACTCCAAAAGAAATTCAGCAGTGTCCTGGCGGTGAAAACCAGCCAGAGCAATCCGATAAATTGCTCTGGCCATTTTTATGTAGGAAATAACTATTTCCGTTTCCAAAGCATAATATTTATCCTCAAATCCTTTTGCTGTTTCTAATGCTTTCCGAGCTTTTTCCAATTTTTCGTCAAACGCCTTACTGCTGAGATAATACCGAAACATTCCGCGCCCCAACTCCGGGCAGGCACATTTTTTTACCATGTCCGCGGCCTTGTTGCGCGTATAACATTCCGGCATGTCCGAGTCGTAAACGTCAAACTCAATCGGTCCCATGGTTTCGGACCATTCAGCGAATTTTTCGGGTTGTTTACAGCCATTGAGCGTCGCCCAGGCCTCGGCAAATTGTTTCGTGGTTCTGCCGTTTACATTCCACGACCACTCCGCCAGCGCACTGATATTAAAACCGCATATCCGGCGATTGTGCTGCTTCCAGGCCAGCATACCGTAGGCGGCGGAATACCCGCGTTCATGGAGCTGCGAGACAAAATCCTTAATTCTGACGGCTGAACTTTCCGGCAATTTGAACTCAGGCGTCTCAACCGCGCCATTGACGGTAATAGGAACATCATATGACGCCATCCAGACACTGCTTTTCGCATAATAATCAAACAAAGGGCTGCGAAATAAATCGCGGGGTAAATTGCGGACGCGTCCCTGTTCAGCCGCGCAGGCCCGTTCAATTTTCACGCCCTTCGGTAAGTTTGCCAGAATCTTATAATACTGTTGGTTGGTCGTCGTCGAAATAAAAAGCCGAATGGTGAATTCGGGATATTTCCTTTTGACAATTTCCCACGCTTTGATCGTCGCCCGGGCTTCCAGCGGGAATTGTCCCTCTTGCCGACATTTCCCGCAACCGCATTGGGCCGGACGTTCGGTCAACCAGCACCCCACTTCTTTTATTCCTCTGCTTGCCATGTCTTCCATCAACTCGGACAGTATTTTCGTCAGTAAGGGATTTGAAGCGCAGGGGACGGGATGTGAATATTTGCCTTTGCCATGAGCAAAATAACTTCCGGCATCCGCATCTTTTCCTTTTCCGCGCAATTCAGGATATACGTCGAAGAGTTTATAGTGGTGCAGAAAATTATAATGGGTGATGTTCGGCATTGCTTTAAAAGCCTGTAAACGGCCTTTTTTTATAAGCCCCAGATCTAAAACCTGATAACTCGCTTTCTGCCCCCGGATGAACTTGCCGATAGTGTTGCCGAGCAGGCCGAAATTCAATTTCATGCCGGCAAGCCACTCTGTCAGCTCACAACATCCGCCGTTCCACAATCCTCTTTCGTTAAAGTCAGGCCAATCCAGCACGCAGGCGAGAGGAACGGCTACCTCATTATTTGTAATTCCCGGATCAAGAAGCTGATACAATGTTCTAACGGCATAATATACTCCTTTTTCGTCAAGAGCCGTCAGCAAAAGTTTATTGCCTTCCCTATTCGCCTGTATTATATATGCCTGGTCATTATTCGGAAGCTTCTGCAGTTTATCCGCTCCGGCAACACTTATTCCATTTAGTTCCCCTTTCCGATCTAAAACCCCTATAATTATTTCAAATTTTTTACCGGAGGGTACCAGGCCGGCCTTCGCTTTGAACAACTGTTCCAGTTCGGAAGCGGCATTCTTTTCTATTTCACCGGCATTTATTCCTAACTTTATGGAAATATCCTTGGGACTTAATATATTTTTTCTGGCAATGGATATGTCATGAGGCAGCGGCAGTAAATAACGGAGCCACCGGTCCTGCTCCTGTCGGGCAACACTTACCACTTTTGACTCGACATAACCAACACATACGAAGTATAAAAAAATGACTGTAAAGATAAATTTTTTTATACTGTTCAAATCCATAAATCCCATAATTCGTTACTCCCATTTAATTTTTTTAATACCTGATTTTTGAAGTAATCCGTACCCCAACACCATATTTACTGAATTTCGAAAAATCACGTCATCCGGACGGAGTCATGGTTTATCGGCTTGGCCTGAAAAACTCTATTAAAAATTGCGGCGGCGAATTTATTCGCCATGAATTGGACTGGAAAAGCCCCGTCATTCCCGCCGGGACAAGTCCAATTCAAGCGATTTTTCTACTCTGCTAATACTGCACATCTTCCGGAGAAAAGTAGTAATCTGTAATAAGAGCCTGTTTATCAAAATCATCTACATGACCGTCGGCAAAAAGAATATTACACATCTTATTATGACGCGCATGAATGGGATAATTTCCGGGATTGCCGCTAATTTGTCCCTGGGCCATACGATAGTCTTGGTATTCGGCAGTGCGATGTTTGCCATCTGCGAGCAGCGGAACTTTTGCCGCACTCCCCGCATTTACTCCGTTTTGAATTCGAACGGTAGCGCTGGTAATACGCAAAGCGTTCGTACTCCAGCTGCGGTTTAAACCGTAAGACCAGCCATGATCTCTCCATACTCCAAACTTATCGGCCTCAGTAAAATAGGCCGGACAAACAAATATGTGTGGTGCACCAACAACAGGATTCGGAGCATAGTTGCCTTCACAAACCCAGTATGTCCAGACTCGTGAACCATCATAGGTCCGCGGCAGCCAGCCGTTATTGTCTTCCGCATACATTGCCAGGCTTAATCCCGACTGCTTCAGGTTGCTCATGCACAAGGTCTGCGACGCTTTAGCCCGCGCTTTGTTCAGGGCCGGCAGCAGTATTGAAGCAAGGATCGCTATGATGGCGATCACGACGAGCAATTCGATAAGGGTGAAAACTTTCAGTTTCAAATTCATTTTTGCATCTCCTTCGTTTAACGGTTAGTAATCATTCAGTTCCCGGCAGATCATCTGCCTGAAAAATTTTCGTTTTTTTTCAGGCCGGTTAAGCTCGTTTTACTTTTACATGACCTTTTCTCCTGTTCCTGTTTCATAAATTACAATTTCATCAAAACTTGTATTCCTGCTTCTCCCAATGAATTCTTGCCAAAAGCAAATCACCGATGTATTGAATATAATTATAAGATTGTTTGTCGACCCGGAATCTTTCCCTGTCCGGAGAAACAGGGAATGTCCCCTGAAGCCATTCGCCGGTTAATATCCAGGACTCGTCCGGACTTACTTCAGCGGTGCAGAAATTACCCATTCTGGCACCTTTTTCCGGGAAAACGATCCGTTCCGCAGCCCGGCGAACCTGAAGCGTATCCGGATTAACTTCCGCCATGAATAATGGAGCCCTGTCCCGAAAAACACCATTGCTTAATTCGTTTTTCCGGGTATAAACCAGATAAAGCGTATTGTTATGTTTAAGCCAGTGCTGCTGGGTACAGTAACTGCCTAACTCAGAGCCGTCGTCAAAACGCCAGGCTTTCAATTCGTTGAAGTTCAGACCATCGGAACTACTGCTGACGTACCCCCGCAAACTACCGCGAATTGTCATAAAATATCTACCCTGAAAATATATCATGGAGGGCTCGTGAAGTCCTCCACCTTCCTCAAGTTCATGGATAGTTCCATGTTCTATATACTTTAATTCGGAGCCATCAAAAGAACAGCGAATAACGGTTACCTGCGAATAGCTGTTACCGTTTTCCTGACAAATCGACGGAATTAATATTGTTCCATTATCGCATTCATGCATTTGACTGCAGCCCTGAGGTCTGATATTTTTTATTTTACTGACCGTTTCGGGAAATTTTACTTTCTTCCAAGGCTGAAAATCCTTTTTTTGAGCATTCCAGACAGTGTATGCCATAACCCTTTTCAGCTTGGGATCATTATGTACATATTGTTCAGCCTTGAGGCCAGAACTATCTCCACCATCCCTTAAAAAAATTGTCAGCCCAATACCCAGCAAGGTCCCGGTGCGCCTATGATAAAAGAGGCCCAATCCTCCTCCTGACCATCCGAAAGCTTCAAAGAGATTATCGTTTAAAGGGACTTTAAACAAATTCTGGCTTTCCATAGGAGGAGACCAGGTTTTACCCAAGTCCGGTGACAGCAGGAAATGTCCGGGACCAACATCATTGGCCGTTAATTGCGTAACAAATAAAACCAGTTCCGGATATTCTTCTCCATTTCCGGGCGGAACTGCCCCAAGGATCGGCGCAAACCATGCCTGATTATTTCTGCGTCCATGGAGAATAATTTCATTTTCAATACTTACAATTTTATTTCCGCTGTTTTGGTAATTATTTTTCATAAAGTTATTATCCTGAAATTTTAAAGATCGATCGTTCTTAATATTTCCATCTTATATCGGTTTTGAATTCTATATTCAGAGGAGCGGAAATTTCAGTTGTAAGCAGCTTCACAATAGCTTCACCGGCTTTCAAACCCATTTTATAAGGGGTAATCGGGGCGCAGGAAATATTAATGCCGTTCGAGACCAAGTCATCAACATAACTCAAGGATAAAAGTGCACAGTCTTCCGGAATGTTTATTCCCTGCCGCAGAAAAAAACTAACCACGTAATCAATTACCGATCTGTGGAGAGCGCCGATTACCAATGCCGTATGCGACTTGCAAAAAGCAGAAAACTTATCTTCGGACGGTTTTTTAAAATACGAATTATTACCTTTTTGGAATTTGAAAAATTCTTCAGAATAATCTATTCCCGCTTCCTGCATTGCTTTTGCGTAACCTCTGTGGACTTTCTCAGCCACCCACAGTTTGCGGTCGATTTCAATAAGACCGACTTTGTCGTATCCTTTGTCAATAAGGAATCTGGTCATATCATATATATTTTTTTCGCTGTCGCGCTCCAGATAGTTAAGATTGTTGTTTTCGCAGGGACGGTCAAGAAGCAGATATGGGATCTGCAGTTTTGTGAAATTATCAACGACCGGTAATATATGGGCATACATCCCGGTGCATATAAAAGCGTCGCAATGTGCTTCCCTTACCTCGTTTATTGATTCAAGGTTTGCAGAACGCAGGAGCTTTATATTCAGGTTGTGCTTTGCCAGAATCTGTTCGATCCCTTCGAGCATGGAGAAAAAATATGGGGAATTGAGCCTGCTTACCACCCCGGTCACGGCAAAACATATGCCAACCGTTTTATATTGTACCAGATTCTTTTTTCTGCCCCAGAATGCCCCCAGGCCCGGTACCGAATATATAATCCTGTCTTTTTTAAGTTCTTGAAAAACTTTGCCGATGGTAACTTTTGAGGTATTGAATTTTCTTACCAGTTCACGGCTTGAAGGACACGGCGTATTTTCTGGAATATTTCCATTATAATATTCCTTCAGAACTTCATCTTTAATCTGCATGTGAAGCAGTCGATGATTCTTTCTTGAAACTAGTTGTATTTCTTTTTTCATATAGTGACCTACCTGCCCTACTTTGTAATAGATTATATACCCCTTCCGTGCATTTGTCAATAGTATTCTTCTCAAAAATTAAGATTTTTCCTGACTTGACGTAATCGGTCAGTAACCACGCCTCAATTCTTGCGGCCTCAAAACGAGGCGAAACTGGTGGCGTTCGCTTGCGTGCATTCAAGGTTTTTGCATAAAATATGAGCTAATGAGCCTGTTTTATAGGCGGAAGATGT
>JAQUOK010000077.1 GCA_028717165.1 Victivallaceae bacterium
AACGTTGCGCTACAGCGCTGGAAACGCGCCTGCGCCGCATAATACCCATTACGCCAAGCCCTTTACATCACGGGGACAAGCATGGAATCGGGCTTGACGTAATTCCGGCCCATTATGCGACGTTTGATATGGCCGGAACAAGCCTCAGGATAACGATAAGCATTAAAACGGGTCAATAGACGCAGAAACAATAACAGGCCCTTAAAATCGCTTAAAACAAAAAAAACGGGAACCAGTATTAAACCAGTTCCCGAAAAACCGTAAGAGGTGAAAAACGGTTTTATTTCCAGTCTTTTTATAGCAGTCCGGCTGTACAGAAGTGCAGGCGCACTGCTATAAAAGCGACTGGACACCCTTGACAACATCACCCGAAGGTTTTAAAATCTTACCGACACAAACCTGACCAATACGATAAACGCAAGCCCAAACCTGAACAGTCGATTTACCGCGGTCAGTTCCAAAATTTAAAATCTTCTTTTGAGTATCCAAAACTTTATATCTTGCCATCTCACCAACCAAATAGACCCGATTTTGTTCAAGTTCACACTCGGAATTAAAAGCACATTGAGAAGTCACCGGCGCATACTCGACATAACTATCGACATCAGAGAGCGAAACACTCAATTTAAGCAAAGCGGCGGACTTGGATTCCCGGACCGTGGCAGAAATATTCAAACCAGTATCAACATAGGTAAAGCCGGTAGTGCTAACTACTCCATACGTAGAAGTAGTTTTCTGTGGGATAGGTATTCTTTTACCGTCCGACCATTTGCCCTCGATGCCATCACGAAGTAAAAACATAGGAGTTGCATACATATCGGCAAAATTAGACTGAGAAATAAGATTAAAAACCCCGTCAAGTTTCACATTATCCAAACTTACAGTAGAGTTAGAGACGTTATAACTCAAAGTACCGGAGCTTTCCATATCAAAACCGGCCTCAAGGAGAGCATCTTTTTTCACTACCACAAAATAAAGCTGTAAAATCCAGGAACCGGAAAAACCGGCCTCGATATAATCGCACATTTGCGAAACCCTGGTTAAAACATGTTCACGGTCGGAAACAACAATCACGCCATTTGAAAAGACCTGGCATTTACCAACCTCAGAGAGCAGAGACGTTATACTCGAACGCAGATCGGAAGCATCAAACCCCCTCACCCTTTTAACCAAAATTCCCCTGTCTTCCTGCTTTATCTTACCCAAAAAATATGTATCGCCAACTTTCAGGCATTCAACATCCAACTGCCTGGCTATGATATTAAGAACCTCCCCCACATCGGACTTTTTAAACTCACCGCTTATCAAGGAATTGGAAAGAGAATTATTATAGACAATACCGGCAAAAGTCTTATCCGAGACAACCCGGCAGAACAAAGATAAAGGCATATTTTTCGCAGATATCGACAAAGGAATCTCTTTATCCTCTTTCTGTAAGACAATTTTAGACTTGCCAGGCCTAAAATCATAAAGCTTAACAAAAGGGTCAGAATGCGGCAACTGTTTAGTATAAGTACAACTACATAGTAATATACTCACCGTCAGACAAATAATAACCGCGATTAACATAATCGATCTTTGACACTGTTTTGCCATCATAAACCCCCTTGATAAATTTATAATCCTTCTCAATAACCAGACCGTTCTGTAAAAAAATCTTACCGGAAAAAAACATAACCGGCTTGAATGAATTCTTTTCCTGCTCTTTGGAATTTTGCTCTTTTTTATACAGCAAATACAACTCCAAAGAACGGTTATACGCTTCCTGCTCAGATGCGGAAAGCTTTTTCAACTCCTCAGGCGAAAGAAGTTTAAAATCAGGTTGCTTTTTCTGTGACTCAACACCCCCGGCCCCTTTTTTCCCTGCGTTAGCTTTGGCAATGGAAGTCATACCGGAAATAAACCCCATCATAAGAGTATTAACACCCCCAAAACAACAAAGCCATATAAATACACAGGCAAGCAAAAAACGCCCGGTAATAGAAAAGAAATTACGCCGATAAAACCAAAGAAAAAGACCCTTCTTAGACAATCGCTTATACGGAGGTATTTCACCGTCGGCTTTCCGGCCGTCGTTACGGGTCGAAGTATGATAATACTGATAAATCTCCGGAAGAATAGCAAACTTATCAACCTTGGAAATTACCCACTTACCAAGAGCCGCCTTATGCGTTTCAGTCTGACAGACTTTCTGCGAAGTCTGACCGGTAAAAGCGGCGCGGAGTTGATACCAATCATACATCTTGATATGAAAAAACGGGTCTCGGGTAATATCCAAAGGAACCAAATCAACACGAACGGAAACTTTTCCCATAAACTCAGAAGGAATCTGGCTTACATCCTGAGTAATCGCCTCAAAAGTACAACCGTTTTTCCGAATTTCCGCTATCCAATCATTCCAGAGGTCTTTAACCGCCCTGGAAGTCTTTTTGCTGAAATACAGGTGGAATTCGTCAAGAGCAATATGAGCATTCGTTAAACTGAACTGCTCAAAATACACAGCCGGGGGAAAAGTTCCGTTTTCGATATAATCATGCGCCTGTTTAGTGGTACAGTTCTTAAGCTGCTGAAACTCCCTTAACTGTTCAAGGGGGACAAGAATTATTCTATCCTTAATCGCCTGTTTAGTCACCCCTGCCCTCTTGGAAACATCCTTGGCTATCAAATCCACATTAAGCGGTAAGTTGGTAATGTAAAGGCCGGTATTGTTTATAAGAAAATCCTCAGTTAAAAACCTTACCCGGGAATAAGTTTTTCCGGCTCCGGGAACGCCGGAAGTCATTTGAATAACAGCCATTTTTCACCTCTTTTGTTATCATTTTTAACTGATAGTCGGTATAAGTCCAAGTATCCATTTAACACCGATAACAATACCCACAATGACAAACCAAGCCGAAAAGAGCACAAAAGCATAATCCAACGCAATCCACTCATTAGCCAAAGCCCCATACTGATAGATCAATCCGATATCGCCAGACAAATCCGGCATTGCATCGGCAATCGGCGCAAGCAAAAAGTTTGCAATAGATGCGATCTGCTCAAGCAACCAGAAAAAAAACAATTTCAACCAATCAAGCATAAAAACCCCCTATTTGTTAAAAAAACCATACAGAGAACGAATAAAAACCCACGAAAAAATCAAATAAGAAAAAAGACGCAGATAATTCTTAAAATCCTGAACAAGCGGCGACAAACCGGAACCCGGATTCATAATATCAGCGCGAATAGTCCAGGAACAAATCCCAAAATTAACAGGGATTTCAATCAAAGAACCGGAAGTTCCGAAACTACCGGAAACAGACGGACTAAGCTTGTTTTTTATAGCAGTCCAGGCAGGAAGCAAAGGCGCATCGATATTATCCTCAGTATCCGCATCAAGCGTTTCCTGCAGTTCATCCAATTTATCCTCAATGGCCGATACATCAGGCATTTTGTCGGAAATCGATGTAAGTGCAGAAGAAATACCGGACATTTGACTATTAATAGACGATGTATCATTATGGATACCTTCCAAATGCGACAATTGATTATTAATAGACGATGTATCATTATGGATACCTTCCAAATGCGACAAAGGCCCAAGAGCATCAATAATAAGCTTCTCATGCGCAACCACAGAATCAACACCCATATTAATAGTAGAAGTGTTTTGCAACAACTGGGTAATGCCCGACTCGACATTTTCAGCAAACCCCGTAGACCCGAAATCGTTAAAATTATCAACCACTACATGCTGCACGACAGAATCACCACTGCCGGAGGAAGTAACCGCCGAACACTGAACCGTCATATTGACAGAACCCAATTCAGAATGAGTGGCAGTAATTGTAAAAGAAAAACCGGTAATCCCTGACGGGACGGAGCCGGTGACCGCGCCCGAGGAAGAGCAGGAAAGCCAACTGGGAGCGGCAGACATCGAATAAGTAACCCCGGAACTCTGATTGGTGGAAGCCTGGTAACTGAACGGTTGCCCAATAATACCCTGCGAAGTTGCGGCGGAAGTGAAATAAAAAGAATCGGTACCCGTACTAAGGATATTTAAAGTCATCGTTATATCAGTGTAACCGACCGTATTTGTAGCTTTCATCACAAGGCCGGTTATATTCTGCCGTGTCTCACTCGTCGGAACGGTTCCGCTTAAAATACTGTTACTTACAGAAGCCCAGGATGGCAAATCCGTAGTAAATGTGACAGAATCAGCGCCATTCCATACATTTTTAAGATTAATTGAAAAACTTGCACCCTTATGCAAATCAAGAACACAAGGAAGAATCCCAACATAAACAGGAGGAACACCGGCAACAGTAAACGTTATCGCTTTAGCCTTAACCCCATAATCATTAGTAGCCTGAAGCGTAAAATTATAAGTTCCGGCAGACGTGCAAGTTCCTGTCAAAACTCCATTAACCAGAGTCAAAAAAGACGGAAGCGTTGAACCAGATTGAACAACAACCGTTATAGGTGTATATCCAGTTACCCAGGAACCGACAACGGTAATAGACACGGAATCGCCAACCTGAAAATTATTGGTTATAGAATCTGCCCAAACCGGACCGCCGGCCGCAGCAACATTCACAAGCACTGTTTTTGTATCACTGTTGACAGAATTAGTCGCAGTTACGTTAAAACCGCAATTATATCCAGTACCTGAATAAGGTAAAGTCCCAGTCACCTTGTTAACCCCGTCAAACGAAAGATAAGCCGGAAGATCAGTAACCGTAAAAGTTATAGGAGCAGTCCCACTCGCAGCAATAGTATAAGAAAACGATTCACCACCAGTCTTACTTAAAGAAGTTGCGGAAGTAATTGAAGGAGCCGTATCAAACGGCTGATAAGTATAAGAAACAACAACCGGACCACCAGTAGAGCCAGTCCCTAAACACAAAATAATAGATGAATTAACAGTAAGCGTAACAGGAGAAGAAGGAACAGGCCAATAAGAAGATGGCGCAGTATGACTTAAACCGACAGACAAATTATCAACAAGGTCATCATAACGACAAAAAGCAAGATTAGCAGTATACCCCCCACCCTGCCAACTTCCAGAGACATAAGTAAGCGTATAAGTACCAGGCCCCTGATAAATAGATAAACAGCTTTCAGGATAAGCGCTCTGATTAGACGTGGTAACAGTAACATTTTCCGCAAAAACAAAAAAATTCAAACAAACAAAAAACAATATAAAAAACTTTTTCATAATCACCCCTTATATAATTTTTCTATACCTAACCGCAAGAAAACAAATCAGCATACCCAAAAAACCGCACAAACAACCCAAACAAAGCTGAAAAAAATCAAAATAAGAATTCAGCAGACTTTCTATCGCCGTAAGTTTCGCCAGAATTTCAGCATCCATAATCACACCTCAATAAAAAAAGGGGAGCATAAAGCCCCCCATAAAACACCCCGTCAGAGCATTAACCGAGGGCACGGCCAAGCCAGCGGAAAGCCTTGCGAATCAGCAGAAACGCAGTATAGCCCCCGAGAGCCGCCGCAACAATTAACGCCATTGCGGTAATCCCGGCCGTGATGTATTCAGTTACATCAACAGTCGTAGGAAGCGTTACTTCCGCATGAGCGGAACTTGCAGTCAAAAAGACGACGGCAAGCATGACCAGAATAAACAGTGATTTATGATTCAGCAGAAAAGACTGAATACGGCATGCGTCAGAACGCACATCAGAAAGAAAACCCTTAATCATTTTTTGAGTTCCTTACTTTAAGTTAATATTAATAACGACCTATAATTAAACAGATTGCGCACTCTGTTAATTATCTTTCTCTATTTCATCCGGAGAACCACTAAGAGAAACATTTATCCAATAAGCCCCGGCGCATAACGCCCAAGTCGCAAAACGCATAACCCAAGCAAATATGAAAAATATCCAAGTTACCGATACAAAATGTTCCCACGTTGACATACTACCTCTTAACCCTCTTTAATATCCCCTTAACCACAAAAACCAGCATGATCACCAGCCCGATTAAAACATTGAACGCAAGAATATTATTTAAAATTTCAGAACCTGTATTCATGCCCTACCCTATGATCATAGTTAAAAAGCTTTGAGTAACTAAATTGTGATTAATTTTCAGGTAATCGATCACCGTCAAATTTGCATCGAAATCCGTGTTGCTGTCAGACGGCAACACGCCGAGGCTTGCGAGTATTTTTATATAATAAGTCAGGCTAAGGTTTTGCGAACGGTTAAACACCTTAGAAAACGTAGTATTGCAAAAGCCGTTTTCCCGGCAAAATCCGGCTATCGAACCATATTCGGAAACGATTTTCAACCGGATATTTTCCAGTAATTCAGCATAGATTTTCTCAATGTTGTTTTGCATAATTACACCCTACCTAAATGGTGAATCCGGTCTACGGAAACGCCTAAGCTCATTTTTTTCTCTATAAAACTCTTTTCTATAAACTTCATCCTGTGCATGAATTTCATCGATAGAAATACCTGTTGCAGAATAAGCCTCATCATGTGAAAACTTATGTCTGCATACATAATGCCAAAACATAGACCGGGCATAATCATAAGTTTCACCACATAAATGACATTCCAGTTTTGACATTTTACCGCCCTTTTTAAAACGGCAAAGTCTGCCGCCACCACTTTTTCAAGAACCGTTTATCAAAATTCCTTGAACGGCCAAAACTACGAGTAACGAAAACACCCTTACAGTGATAACCCTTATAACAGGCGTTTATCTTTTTTTGCTGTTCCTGAAAAGTCATAATGTCTCCTTGGGGTTGCGAGGATAAATACAAGGGTCGTTTTCCCGACCGCAATATGATTTAAGATTATCGTAAAACTCGCGCCACAGCCTAGGAAACTGCCAGCCTACTATGCGTTTGGGATGCTTGAGAGAATAAAAATCCAAATTCTCGAATTTTTCAGCATACAATTTTCTGGTTTCAAAACGGGGAATTGACTTTAAAGCAGACTGAAAACCATATTGCTTGGCAAAATTCAAAAACCAATCAAATTTGTATTCACCGGTCTTCTTACCATAATAATAAGTAAGACGATCAAACACATCACTATAAAAATTCAAATCCTTGCCAATCGAAATTCCCGGACGGGATTCAAGCTCAATACGCCACAAATCAGAACCGTTATACTGTATATTATGTTCTTGCAAAAGTTCTTTTTTCTTGTCATAAATACGAAACTGAAAGGTTGAACGACGTGTACCAAGATAAAGCGTTTCTATTCCTTGCGGCCCAAAATGTTGATTGCCTCGCCGAGCAGTCGAAGAAAACAAACAAGGATTCAAAGCCTCAGGATAATCAACTGCGATATCAAGCCGGGAAATTTTAAGAAGATCATCAAAAAATACTGTCGGGTCACAATAAGTATTGCAAAAATATGATAAAAAAGAAGAACAAAGAGAAGGTTTATCTTTCGCGGGATTATACTCGATGCGAGCCGCAAAATCAGACTCCTCATTCTCTTCTAAAAATCCATCATTCTCAAAAGCCATATAACCATCATGGCCATAAAAAAGTTTAATATACTCCTCATCATAAATCTTGCGTTTAATAGGAAGCTTAGGCATTAATTGCAGATCGACTCCGCCGGCAAGACGATAATGATGATGATACAATTCCGTCTCCTCACTAAAAGGCCGTGACCAATCAAAAGAATCAGGACAATGTTTTTTGCAATTCTGAATCATGGAATCAATAAACCCTTGACACTTCCGATTGAAAGGGTCAAGGGCCATATGATTTGAAAAAGAAAACTGAGGGCCGGTTTTTACCAGCAAGGTAATCTTGTCAATCGACAAGTAAGGCTCGGTTATTACCGACATTTGAACAGGTTCTTCTTGCATGGTTTATTTTCCCGGTTCAAAACCAGTTAACTTGTCAAAGCGGAAATAAGTTGTATCAGTCGCATAGGCATGACCATCATAACGGCGAACCTCAGACTTTGAAGCAACTTCCCCTTGAATCGTAGCGCGACCAATAACGCCAACTTTAAGCTCCTTAGAAAAATTCGAGTCAATCTCAATGGCAATGCGTTCACCCCAGGTTAAAACATCAACCATGGTTTTCTCGCCTACTACCTCATCATTCCTTTTCACTTGACGAGAATAAACCTTGCCAAGCTTACAATCATTAATGACTGTGAAATCCATTGGACACCCCTTTGTTAAAAGTTGAAGATTTTTGCAAAACATTTGTACTGCTATTTTAAGAATAATTGCATTACATTTGTTTGTCAAGCGGCAAAACAAAAAATTTGCAATTTTTTTAAACAATGAATATCTTACCTGAAAAAAGGAAGAATTATGAATAAAGACGAAATAATAAAAATCATAACTAAAAGAACTTTTATCACGCAAGTTCAGGCTGCGGAAATACTTGAACTTACAAGAAGCCAAATATCATTATTAATCAAAAAAGGGAAAATAGAAGCATATAAGGGCGGAAAAACACCAAAACCATATTTGGATTCAGTATTATCCTACAAAACCAATCCCAACATGAAAAGAAATATCTCAATCCAAGGAAACAACAATAATAACAACAATATCATCACAGGTAACGGCAACATAAATATCAAAAAATAAATATCACAACACAATTATAGGCTCAAACATGGCAACGCCAGCGCCAGAAATAACAGCAGGATGCGCAATATTTACATTAATGCTAATAGCGGCAATATTAATACCAATAATAGGAATTATAATATTCTGGCTATGTATGATAATATACTGTATAAAATATCAAAAAAACGATAGAACAGCATGGATAATAGTTAACTTCCTATGCGGCCCATTTGGAAACTTAATATACATATTTTTCAAAGATAAAAAGCCTAACAAATTGCCTTAAAAACTTCGAAAAGCAACTTGCTTATTATAAACAACTTATAAATCACACTACATTTTATGTAGTGTTAGCGGGCTATTAGAACGCGCCCGCGCGATATGCGCGAATTTAAAGACGGGCGCGCGCATTATGCGCACGGCCTCAAATACATTAAAGCCTGGCGGCTTTGTTTCCCTCTGGATGGCTGCTGTTTAGTTTTTCCGGGACGGAGCCGGGGAAAGGTATAAGTCCACTCAGAAAGCCGGGAATAGTGTTTATTTTGCTCCGCGCACGCACATACAAGTATGGCGAGCTGCTCTACTTAAGGGGAATCCTTCCCCTACAGCTTACCCCTGAAATAAA
>JAQUOK010000078.1 GCA_028717165.1 Victivallaceae bacterium
ATACGCATTCGGGACCGGTGACGATCGATATGCTCGCTTCCAGGAATGACCCGGTCGTTCCCGGAGCCGATCCCGCGTATCTGCAAAAGTTGCAAAAGCGCATAACCGCCGCGGGAATAAAAGCGGTAAATAACGCGAAACCGGCCGAAATAGCGGTTAGTTCCGCGAATATAACGGGAGTCGGGTGCAACCGGCATGACCCGGAGGGGCCGCGCGACCCGGAAGCGGGCATTATCGCTGTAAGGGATCCGGCAACGAAAACTGTAGAAGCAATATCCCTGATCTACTGCATGCATCCGACGGTGCTTCATGAGGACTCGAAACTTGTCTCTTCGGATTTTCCGAATTATACGCGCGAATATCTGAGATCGCGTTTCGGCAGGGGCATTACGATACTTTACCATACCGGGCCGGAAGGAAATTTAAGCCCCCGCTATGATGTGAAAGGCCAGACTTTCGCGGAAGCCGAACGCCTGGGGAATCTTCTCGGCGGCTGTGTCGCGGAAAAAATAGACCTGCTGGCCGATAAAGATTTCGCAGGCGATCCGCTCATCGGCGCCGGATGCCGGACGGTTTCACCCGTCAGGCGGAAATTGCCCGATGTCCAAACTGCGCAAAAGAATCTTGCCTTCCGCGAATCCGAATTTGCCCGGCTGAAGTCTGAAAATGCCGGACACGGCCCGGTCAGGACTGCCGAATGCGCGGTATTTGGGGCCGAGGAAACGCTTTTCTTAGCCCAATGCGCCGAAGACGGAACTCTGGATGCGGTACTGGCGCAATATGTGGAAATTGAAATTCAGGTATTGCGCGTCGGCAATGCGTATATTGCCGCTTTTCCCGGCGAAATGTTCGTCGAGTATTCATTGCAGTTGAAAAAGGAAGCTCCCAAAAGAGCTTTTGCGATCTGTCTGGCCAACGGGGAGATGCAGGGTTATATAGTTACCGATAACGCGTCCGGCTACGAAGCCGATAACAGTTTGTTTATGCCGGAAACCGGAAGCCTCATGGTAAAAACGGCAGTAGAATTGATTTCCGAATATGAGCGATCTTAAACTGACAATCGATTCAGGTTCGACGGAGTTCAAAGCCGCAATATATGCGGACGGCCTGCGGCTGCTCGCTGCTGCCGGGTACGAACTCTCATATTCCCGGAACGGCGCCAGGGCGGAACTGCCGGTAAATACCGTTCAGGAAGCGTTCCGGAAAGTTATTGAACGCGCCGTAAATGCCGCCGGCGTTGACGCGAAAGAAATAGATTCCTTAGGTATAACCAGTCAGGCGCAGACTTTCGCCCTTACCGACGAAAACGGCGTGTTCCTTACGCCGTTTATTTCGTGGCTTGACATGCGGGCGGTTGCGACGTATAAAACCATACCGGCGGACGATTTCGCGGAACATTCCAGCCTGGCCGTGATCCTTCCCAATATGCAGATCGCCATATTGAAGCATATTCTGGACGAAAATCCCGGATTCGCGAGGCAAAAACTCAGGATTGTTCCGTTGCCCGCATACCTGATCATGCTGTTGACCGGAAAGTCAGTGAGCGATAATAACCTTGCCGCGATGAGCGGCCTGTTCTCGCTTAAGGAAAATGCTTACCGGCAGGTGTTTCTGGATCTTTTGGGGATCAGCGGCAAGAACCTGCCGGAAATAGTTGAAGTCGGCAGCATTGCGGGGAAGGTGAAAAATGACAACCCGTTCGGAATACCTGCCGGAAAAGCGGTTTTTTCGTGCGGCAATGACCAGACGGCCGGCGCCTATGGCGCCGGGTTGCGGCCCGGCGACGTCCTGATAACTTTGGGAACCGCCCAGGCCGTGTACTGCTGCCGCCGGAATATGCCGGAACCGGGCAGCGGGCAGTTTCGCGGACATTATCCGGGCGGCCTGTATTACGCGATGTTCGCCGGTACCGGCGGCGGCCTGATTTCGCAGGCAATAGCGAAAAGCCCAGCGTTCAGGGATTTCGAAACTTTCGCCGGACTGGCGGCGGATGCCGACGCCGGAACTGACGCCGGGTTTTATGTCGTCAACGATGAACCCCGCTGGTCGAATGACAACGCCGGTTTACCCGAAAAGGCCCTGGATTTACTTAAGTTCCTGGCCGGGGAAGTTCAGGATTCCCTGGGAAAGCTGAAGCCGCGCGGCAATATATATGTCAGCGGCGGCGGCGTAAAAAACAAAATATGGCTTAAGCTGATAGAGTCCGGGATAAATAAAAAACTTATCATAAAAGATACGTCGCCATGTTACGGCGCCGCAAAGATGATGCAGGCAAAATAAATAAAGGATATCGCCATGAAAACATTTGAAACTCCGGATTTTAAGTATGAACCTTCGGTACACGTTCCGTTCCGGGATAAAAAAGTCCTTGAAAGAATGCGGGAGATCAGCCGGGCCGATTTTTTAAATCACCCGAATCCGAAATTGAATATCCGGGTTATGGATGAGGCCGAAATCGGATTTTTCTTCATGATGGATATATTTTTCAGGATCAGGGACGCAATGGAAAAAGGCGAAAAACTGGTCATGATCCTGCCGCAGCCCTGGCCTCTATACAAGAACGTTGCTTACCTGATCAACAAATCCGGGATCGCTTGCCGAAATCTTTATACTTTCAATATGGATGAATACGCTGACCAGGACGGCAATATAGCTCCTGAATCCTGGCCTTACGGTTTTACCCATTCCCTGAAAAAATATTTTTATAGTGAACTCGACCCGCAACTGCGGCCGCCCGAAAGCCAGATGGTCGGCCTTACTAATGAAAACTTCAGAGATTACGGCAAAATGATAACCGACCTGGGCGGTGCGGATATATGTTATTCAGGACCGGGCTGGGCCGGGCATATGGCTTTTGTGGATCCCGACGCGCCGGAAGTCCCGCAAGACCTTGAAGAGTTTAAAAAAATGGGCCCAAGTATCGTTACCCTGAGCCCGTTTACTTTGGCGCAGAATTCGCTGCACGGCAGTTTCGGGGCAAGCGGCGACCTCGCCGCGGTGCCGCCCAAGGCCGCGACTATCGGCCCGGCGCAGTTCCTCGAAGCCAAAAACAACCTGGGCATTTACAGTATCTGTGTCGCCGGGACTTCGACTTCCTGGCAGCGGCTGATTGCGCGCCTCGCACTCTTCGGCCCGGTAACGCCGCGGGTGCCGGATTCGATAATCCAGTTGAAAAAAGCCGATGTCCTTGTCGGTGAAAGCATAGCGGCAAAGATTGAAGTTGACTGGAATAAAGGTTACTGACTTGACGGAATGATTTATGACGAAAGATGAAATGCTGAAGTTTCTCTCGGAAAATGAAGGAATTATAGACGTTCATACGCATGTCGGGATAACAATGGATGGGTATTTGACCGGAGCTTATCCTTACGGTATGAGTTTCGAGGATCTGGTCATCAGGATGAAACTGCTCGGAGTATCCCGCTCCGTGGTTTTTCCTTTTCAGTCCTCATATTATCTGCGGGAAAAAATGCATGTCTTCGGGGCGAACCCGCAAATATCCTTCTCGGTTTTTCCGTATGAAAATGAAAATACCAGGCTGTTCGAGGAAATATATTCCGTTTTTCCGGAATATTCGGATATGGCGCTGCCGTTTGTGATGTTCGATCCTTCGGTTAAAGTGGCTGAACAGGTCGAACATCTGGAAAAGATCATTGCCGAGTATCCGGTTTACGGAATGAAAGCGGTAACGACTTACTGCAAATCATTCGTCACTGATTTTGAAAGCAAGGGCGCAGCCCTCAAAGAGTTTGCCCGGAAACATAATCTGCCGGTATTGTTTCATTCTTCCTGGCTGAAAGATGATATATGGGCAAACATCGCCGATATAATAAAAATCGCTGAAAACAATCCCGACCTGCGGATATGCGGGGCGCACATGGCGAGGTTTTCGGCGGACGCGCTGGAAAAAGCCGCCGGGCTGCCGAACTGTTTCATTGATTCGGCGGCATTAAAGATACATTGCGACCTGGCGCTGATGAACAATGAAGCAATACCGCCAGCCAGGAAGGGAAGGTTTGAAACGGATTACAGCTCTCCGGGAAAAGTCCTGAACGATCTGGCTGCCGCTTATCCGGACACCTTGATCTGGGGATCCGACGCGCCGTTTTATTATTACTTCAAAATTTTCGGTTACTCTGAGCCGACCGAATTTAAGCTGAGAGCAAATTATGACAGCGAAATACTTGCCCTGAACGCCCTGGATGCGGCCCGTAAACGAAAAATCAGTTATGAAAACACGTTGAAATTCCTTTTCGGTAACAGATAAGATATTATTGAAGAATATGGCTTTTCCGGCCTGCTGCCGGAAATTTAATTTCGGATGCTCCTTGACACTTTCAGGTTTTTTCGTTATTTTATATAAACCTGGACCGATGGCAAATTATTACGGCTTCAGGACAGTGATGAAAACAGCAGGCATGATCTTATGAAACCGAACCTGAAACCTTTTTTCGTATTGGACGCAGACGGCAGTAAAGTCGGGGTGCTGCTGAAAATAGAAGACTATGAGCTGGTAATGAAAGAGCTTGACGCTTTGGATTCCGCAGACGGCGGATATCACCGGAAAGTAAACGCGGAAGTACTTGAACCCGAAAAAAATCCCGCTCCTGAAAAAAACGAAAAAAAATCTGCGAACCCCAAATTCGTTTTCGGGAAAACTGAAGCGGAACTGGCCTTTGAGGAATCTGAGGGCGTTGAACTGGAAAACCTCGAAGCGGATGATGAACTGAAATTAACTCCCAATAATTTTTTCACCAGGTCGATTATCAGCAAACCCGTTCCTTTTGAAATGCAGGATGAATTCTGCTCCGCTAAAGGCGTTCTCTTGGCGGACGGCAAATGCTTTAAAGTCCTTGCCGGTTCCAAAGCTTCGGAAATTACCGATAAAAGTCTGCCCGAAGATATCGTTCAGCTTCGCGAGGAACTGATGATGCTTCAGGTTCTTGTTCATGATACCCAGGACGGCGACTTGATCTTTACCCGCGACTACGAGTTTGAAAATCCCAATGACGCCGCCAGCATAATCGCCGCCAGTCTCCGCGACGGAGGGCATTGCTGGGTAGCCACCGAAAACGGCAAACCGATGCGCCAGTACTGAGCGCTTCCGGGAAATAATTTTTATTCTTCACTTTGAGGATTCCTTGCGGCTGTTTTCGCCCAGGTAATTTACATGTTTTTTCCCGCTAATTCTGGACAAACCGGAAATCCGGTTAATATTATAGGGTTTACATGGATAAATAATCCCGGAGGCCTTGTGAGCGATATAAACTTAACGCCGATGATGAAGCAATATCAGCAGTCAAAAAAGGAAATTCCTGAAGACGCTATCCTGCTGTTCAGAATGGGCGATTTTTACGAAATGTTCTTTGAGGATGCGGACAAGGCCAGCAGGATCATGAATATAACCCTGACCAAACGCGGCGGCGTACCGATGGCGGGTTTCCCTTATCATTCACTCGAAAAACATCTCCCTATTCTGCTTAAAGCCGGAGTCAAGGTTGCCATCGCCGAACAGATGGAAGACCCCAGGCTCGCGAAGGGCCTGGTAAAACGCCAGATCACGCGGATAATTACTCCCGGAACCGTTATCGACGACGCGGCGCTTATGCCGGATAAAAACAATTTTCTGGCCGCGCTCGTTGAGGCCAAAGGCAAATTCGGCCTGGCTTCGCTGGATATAAGCACCGGGGCATTCAAAGTGACCGAACTCAATTCCATTGACAAAGTTGAAACGGAAATGGCCAGGCTCGGAGCCAAAGAATGCATACTGCCTGAAGATGAATATGAAAAATGGAAAAAAGAAAAAAAATTTCCGCTTGCCGATAAAACCTTTATCTGGACGCCGCTCGACAGTTGGATATTCTCTTTTGATGTCGCGGAAGAATTACTGAAAAGGCAGTTTAAAGCCGCATCCCTGGACGGTTTCGGCTGCCGCGGCCTGAAAGCGGCGGTATGCGCGGCGGGCGCGGTTCTGCATTATGCCATCGAAAACCTCCGCCGGGACGCCAACCACGTCAGAAAACTTTTCGTTTATAATGACAGCGCCTATCTTGAGCTCGATTCCATTTCCCAGCGTAACCTCGAACTGGTCGAACCGATGTCCGGCGGCAGCAAAGCGAATACGCTTCTGGGCGTGCTGGACAAAACGGTAACTTCAATGGGCTGCCGCCTGCTCCGGGACTGGATTTTGCGGCCGCTTTTCAGGAAGGACGGAATTACGGCCCGGCTGGATGCGGTGGAAATCCTGCGCGACGATCCTCTGACCCTGGCGGAACTGCGCGAGACCATCGGGACGGTACGTGATATCGAACGTATTATCACGCGTCTTAACGTCGGCGCCGCCAATGCCCGGGATACGCTCGCACTGGCGAACGGTCTGGCCATGATCCCGCCGGTGAAGACCCTTTTAAATAATTTTGACGCCGTTCTTTTCAATGAACTGCAGGAACAGCTTCATGAGCTGCCGGAATTGACCGGACGCATCTTTGATACGCTGGCGGATGAGCCGCCGGCGACTTTGACTGACGGCGGCATAATCCGCCCGGGATTCAATGCCGAGCTTGACGAACTGCGCAGCGCTTCCACCGAAGGCAAAAACTGGCTGAGCAATATTCAGAAAAAAGAACAGGAGCGCAGCGGAATTAAAAACCTCAAAGTCAGATATAACAAGGTTTTCGGTTATTACATTGAAGTCAGCAAATCGAATCTGGACATGGTGCCGGAAGATTATGTCCGCAAACAGACCCTGGTTAACGGGGAGAGATTCATTACTCCGGAGCTCAAGGAAATTGAAAGCAAAATCCTCGGAGCCGAAGACAAATCCAAAGCCCTGGAGTATCAGCTTTTCCAGAGCCTCCGGGATTTCGTGCTCGAGTATACCGGCAGAATACAGGAAAGCGCGGCGGCTCTGGCCAAGGCCGACGTTATCTGCGCCCTGGCGGAATGCGCCCGGGTTTATTCCTATGTGCGCCCGCACATCGAGGAAAATGAAACCTTGATCATCAAAGGCGGCAGACATCCTGTCCTCGATGCGGTGATGCAGGGCGAACGCTTTGTCCCGAATGATACTTTGCTCGACGGCGACGAAAACCGCATAATGATCATTACCGGCCCCAACATGGCCGGCAAATCCACCTACATCAGGCAGACCGCCATGCTGGTGCTGATGGCGCAAATGGGTTCCTTCATACCTGCCGACAGCGCGGTTATAGGACTGGTTGACCGGATATTCACCAGGGTCGGAGCGGCCGATGATATTTCCCGCGGGCAAAGTACTTTCATGGTGGAAATGGTGGAAACCGCCAACATCCTCAATCACGTTAGCGACAAAAGCCTGGTCATCCTGGATGAAATCGGCAGAGGCACAAGCACTTTCGACGGGCTGAGCATTGCCTGGGCTGTTGCGGAGTTTCTCCACGATACGTCCGGAAGTCAGGCACGGACACAGTTTGCGACGCATTATCACGAATTGACGGAAATGGCTTTGACCCGGCGCGGCGTTAAAAATTACAACATAGCGGTCAAGGAATACGGCGATAAGATAATTTTTCTGCGCCAGATCGTTCCGGGCGGTACCGATAAAAGTTACGGGATCCATGTGGCGAAGCTTGCCGGACTGCCGGATTCGATAATTGAACGCGCCAACGAAATACTCGAAAACCTCGAAAATTCCGCAATGACTAAAAACGGCGACGTCGTCCTGGCAATGCACCATAATAACGGCAACCCGGTTAAGTACTCCGCCGACTTCGATGAAAATACGGGCGGTTTCTTCGGTGTCACCGAGTCCGCAAAAAATCAACCGGCCAAACCGGTTGAAAAACCGGAATCAGTTCCGGTTCCTGTTCAAACTTGCGAAAAAGAAAAAGATGAGCAACCGGAATCGTTCCAGCCGATGCTTTTCTGAAACGTCTTCACGGATCCCAGTCCCATAAACTCTCCAGGTTATGACCGGCGGCGTTTCAGAGAAACGGTCATATAAAACAGCATAATTATTTTCAAAATATAAGTCCTCGCAGAGGACGGCATCTGATTAGCCTCGGGCCTAAACCCGTGGTTATGGATTCAACATATAATTCCAGCCTCCGCAGGATGGCGGCACAAGACATGTTTACGCGTTTCCAACGGATTTCTGCCGCCGCTCTGCGAGGGCTGAATCTTTCGGTAATAACTATCTTTTAGATCTATCGATATAAGGACTCACCCAAAAAAGAGGAAAGTGCAAATAACTGACACAGAAATAAGAATGTAAATTTTATGGCACAAAGTGCAGAAGATGCTGAAAAAATTAACGATTTTAACCAGACTGCTATTTCCGCTCCTGTCAGTTTAAAATATTTCTCAGGTCATCGACCACAAATATATCGTTTCTTTTCTGCTGCCGTTTTCTGTCAATTAATACGGTATGTTCGATCCCGGCCTTACGGGGCATTTCGCAGTCGGCTTCGATATCGTCTCCGATGATCATCATTTCCTCCGGCCTGAAATTGCCCGCGGCGATCAACTGTTTATAAAAATCCACACTGTTTTTGCGGAAACCAAGGTTATCCGGCCCGAAAAGTTCTGTAAAATACGATGAATGATCCCAATCGGAAACCCCGGCCGCACACAACACTGCATAAGCCCGACTCCGGTTGTTGCTGCTGCTGATGTAAAGATCATATCCGGCGGCCTTCAGAGTTTTAATCAATTCAACCGCGTCTTCGTAAACCTGTAAAAACTCCCTCTGAAAATCGGCAAGTTCCTTTCGATAAATTTCCAGTGGAGCGCCCAGTTCCGACGCGGTAAGAAACGGATTGAGAAAAGCATATTTTTTTTCCGTTTCCAATACTGCTTTCAGAGCTTCTGCATAACTGATTTTCCTGTTGCGGCAAATGAGTCCGGCCAGAACATATTCAAAATATCCGACTTCACCGTATCCCAGAGTATTAACGGCAATGGTATTGTCGATGTCAAAAAAAATGCTGTTGATATTTTTGAATTTTGTAAGCATAATTTGTAATCCTCAATCAAGCCCCAGCATGGCCATTACCGACGGATGGCGGTAAATGGATTTCCATTTGCAGTCTTCCGGTATCCGGTTATGCTTCATCATCGATTCGTACGGCGGCATCAGCGCGTAATCC
>JAQUOK010000079.1 GCA_028717165.1 Victivallaceae bacterium
TCCTGTGGGGGAATGTTGTGTCTGAGGATATACGTAACTTGTTGATTATCAAAGGCGGGAATGATTGTTTTGCTTGTTGCCGGAGGCTCAAACGCAAGTCTATAGGCTGTGAGGTTTCATAGGAGTGCCCGTTTTTTATCCCTGGAAGGGATTTTTAACGTAGCCCAAGGCAGCGCCTTGGGGAATCTTATCGGTTCCATGATGTTCCCTGAAGGAGAACTTCAAAATGCGGGTAAGGCATTTGAGGTTCCCTTACAGGGAACAGATATGGGGGGACGGCATTACCCGCCGCGTTGCGGCGGGCTACGCTGAATAACCCTTTCAGGGTTTCAATACCGTGCCGCATCCTTAATTTTCAATTCTTAATATAGTCATCCATTCGGGATTCAATTTTTCCCGGACAAAGGTTACTGACCGATTACATAGAGTGAGCCATTAGACGAGGCTGACAAAAGTCTTGCTTGACAGCGATTGGGACTCCTGGGACGGTTGAGACTTTTGAATTTAAACTCAAAGTCCCAAGTGTCTCAAAAGTCCCATTTTCTCAAACAATGACTTTGTCGGGGCCGTCCCATTACATAAAATTGTTTTAGAGTCATGCGAAATAGAGAAAACTGGTAGGGCGTGCTCTCCGCGCGCACCGTGTTTGAGCTAGGCGGACGGCTCGGAGAGCCATCCCTACTTCGTAAAATCCGCATTTCGCACGAGTCTTTAAAATTGTTTATTTGAGGAGAAACGGCTCCTCCGCCCTTGACAAATTTTGATTTGATACTATAATTAGCAGTTTAAATAATAAGATAAATACTTTTTCGGCAGAAACCTTTATTACGGCTTGGTGTAGAAATAAAGCTTATTTTTTTAACATGAATATCTACGTAAAACTGACAAAAATCGTTTATATCCTGCTTCTGGCTTGTTTTTTTCATGCCGAAATGCCTAACTGCTGTCGCTGCAGTACAGCCTCCGCAGCATTCAACAAATTAAACGATAAAACCGCCGTGGCGTCTCTTTTTTCGGATATTGACAATGATATCGAAGAGTACGATAACGCGGGAGAAAGCGAATATAAAAAATTCAAAAAAAACGGAAAACAGAAAAATATCCGGCTGCCGTATTTTTTGCCGGAGTTTTCTCCGTCCCTGTGCTTCAGGTTCGGCTTCAACCATAAAAAAAGCCAATCCGATTTTGTCCCCTTCAAGTATCATTATGAACTCCAATCAGTAATCCTGCTTCTCTGATCTTATACTGTTTCAGGTTGAATTTTCAACTTTTTGCCTGATACTCGGCTTGCGGTCAAAAGCAGCCCCGCGTCTCGCCGGGACCGCTGAAGTCAAACTACCGCCATAGCGTTTCACTATCGCCGCTCTCATCAAGGGCCGGCCTGCTTGCCTGCAGTGTCCGGGTTAAATTTTCAGCCTGATAATCAGTTTACTGACCTGTATTCCAATACCTGATAAAATCTAAAAAGAGAAACATACCATGCTGAAGGAAAAAGAACTTTCAGGGTATTGTGTGTCTGACGTCAGACTCATACATACCCGCTTACCTGTAACCATCAGGGCGAATGAACCGATGAGTTCAATATTTAAAGCCGGAATATCCGGCAAACGCTGCAGAAATATTTATGTAGTGACCGATAACAACACCCTTCTCGGAGTAATCCGCATCAAGGATATGTTGAGAAAACTTTTCCCGGTAACTTCGCTTTCCGGTGAAGTGGGCGCTATACTGGGCAACCTCTCCGCCCTGACCGCAGATACCGCCGGAAAACTGATGACCACAGCGCTGTGCGTAACCGATTCATGCCCTCTGAACAAAGTATCGTCAATACTCATCCGGGAAGGTCTGCTCGAACTCCCCGTTGTGGATGAAAGCAAGCGGATAATCGGCGAGGTAGACGCAAGTGAAATCATCGCTTTTTCGCTGACCCGCAATGAAGAAGAAATGGCGGAAACAAAATGAAACTGGAAAAATATTTAACTCCGGAGTCCATTTTTCTCAATATCGAAGTTGCCGGGAAGGCTTCCCTGCTCGATATAATGAGTAAGCGCATCGCCGTAAGCAAAGCCGCGGTCGAGGCCGGACTGGACTATAAGGCAATCCTGAAAGCCATTCAAAAACGTGAAGAACAGTCCCCGACCGGAATAGGCGACGGTTTTGCTTTCCCGCATGCCAGATTCTCCAACCTTAACAGTGTCGGCATCTGCCTGGCAGTGCTGAAAAATTCGATTGATTATGAGTCTTTCGACCGGAAAACCATCAATGTGGCATGCATGGTTATCGTTCCCGAAAAAAAACCGACCCTGGCTTTAAAAATCATGTCGCATATCGCCAGGATATTCTCCTCCGGCAATTTCCATGAAAAAATCCGGAATCTCAAGTCCGGCACAGAAGCGGTCAGACTCATCAGCAGCCTGCAGATCAACCTCGACATCTCGATTACAGCAGTTGATATAATGCGCCGGCCGATATTGACCCTCACCCCGGATATGCCGCTAAAGATCGCAACCCGGTGCATGGCCGACGCCAGAATGACCGCCGTCCCGGTAGTCGAAAATGAGCGCGTCATAGGGGAAATATCCACTACTCAACTTTTCCTGCTCGGCATCCCCGACTTCTTCACCCAGCTTAAAAGCGTTTCGTTCATAAGCGACTTCGATCCCTTTGAAAAATATTTTTATGAAGAAATCCATTCCACCGTAGCCGACCTAATGAGTAATGATTTCTGTGTAATGGCCCCTGAAGCGACGGTAATGGAACTGGTTTTTGCGCTGATAATTCGGAAATACCCGAAAATATACATTGTCAGAAACGGCATGCTTGAGGGTATAATAGATGAATCCCTAATGCTTGAACGCATTATCAATATTTGAGGAGCCTGAATATGATACCTTCCCACATGCTTATCGTCATCCTCATATTCCTGATCACTTACTTTTTTATCGCTACGGAAAAAATCGACAAAACCCTCGCCGCACTGCTTGGCGCCGCCGCCGTGGTTTTCTGGCATGCCGCACCTTTTGAAGAACTGATCGGGAAAATAGACCTGAACGTCCTCGCTTTGCTGATGGGCATGATGATGATCGTAAACATACTGGCCACTACCGGCGTTTTCGAGTGGATAGCGGTTAAAATAGCTCGCCTGGCCAAAGGCAACGCTTTAAGCATATTCATCTCTTTCATGACGGTCACCGCATTGTTGTCGGCCTTTCTGGACAATGTAACCACAGTCATCCTGATCGCGCCAATCACCATCCTGATCGCCCAGATACTGGAAATATCGGCTATCCCGTTTCTGATTATGGAAGCCGTATTCTCCAATATCGGCGGCACCGCAACCCTGGTCGGGGACCCGCCCAACATCATTATCGGTTCCCGCTGCGGGGTATCGTTCAACGCGTTTCTGACCAATCTTGGGCCGTTCATACTGCTGTTAATGTTCGTCTCACTGCTCATAATCTATTTTCTGGCCGGCAGGAAACTGCAAAGCGTCGCCCGCGCAGTCGAACTGATCAACAAGACAAATCCTGCAAAAGCCATCATCGAACCCGCCCGGCTGAAGTCAGCGCTGATTATTTTCGGCTTGGTTTTATCAGGTTTCGTCGTCAGCCGTTTTATTGACATTGAACCTGGTATTATCGCTTTGACCGGAGGCGTGGTCATGACGCTCGTATGCGGCCTGGAGGTACATCACGTACTGGAAAAAGTGGAATGGGCGACCATCTTATTCTTCACCGGGTTGTTCATGCTGATTGGCGCCCTTGAAATTAACGGCGTATTCGAACTGTTCGGCCAAGTCATCCTTAACCTCACCCGGGGCAACCTGCTGCTTACTGTCATTGTCATTCTGTGGTTCAGCGCCTGTTTTTCCGCCATCGTGGACAATATCCCCCTGGTAATCGCCATGATCCCCCTGATCAATTCGATAATTCCCGTATTCGCGAAACAAATGGGACTGGAGGGAGCCGAAGAAATCATCCGGTCTCAGATACAGGCCCCACTCCTATGGGCTCTCGCCCTCGGCGCCTGTCTGGGCGGCAACGGTACCCTGATCGGGGCTTCCGCGAATGTTGTGGTTGTCCAGATCGCCCGCAGGAACAAGTATAAAATCAGTTTCTGGCAGTTTACCAGATACGGGTTCCCCATGATGGTATTGAGTCTGCTGCTGGCTTCCGCCTATATCTATCTGAGATATTTCTGTTTTAGGAATAGCTGATTTTCAAAGGGGATCCATGACCAGGCCTTTCCGGGCCGTCCGGGCCTGGTTTCACGGCTAAGTGATTTAGTCGTTACTGAAAAACCTTTAAAATAATTAGAGTTCAGTCACTTATTTTATCAAACGCCGGTTTTTTATTGCAAGCTTTTCAGTCTGTTCTTATATTTCCCATAAAAAAGTTGCTCTAAAAATATTTTTCCCGATAAAAGCTTACAGTCTCTTTATGAAGTGACAACCGGCATAATGGCAGCACAAATGGTGACCCGGAACAACTATTTTAACTGGCGGTTAATATTTTTTTTCTGATATGACAGCGGTGAAATTTTAAAATATTTTTTGAAAATTCTCGAAAACTGATATATGTCTCCATAACCTACTTTCTCCGCGATTTCATTAATTCGCATAGTAGTGGAAACCAATAATGTTTTTGCAGTATGCAAACGCAAATAATGTTGATATTCTATTGGAGACATGCCGAATCTCTCTTTAAAAACCCGGCAGAAATGCCTTACTGAAAAATTGGCGTCTTTAGCAAGTTCTTTTAAGGTGATAAATGAATTATAATTGTTCTCAATTTTCAATTTGATCTGTTTTAAATTGTCATGCGCACTTACGGTTTCAATATTGTCTCCCGAATAGATATTCCTGACAAAAAATTTAATGACATCAATAATCGCCAGCTCCAACTTGAACAATATTTTATCCTTCCGGAAATCATCCAGGCTGATTAACAATGATTCGGCAAGTGAAAGTATTTCCCGATACTGAGGTTCTTCAAGCCTGACGGGATAATGCACTTGGTCAAATGTCATTCCGGTTATCAGGGAGAGCAACTTGTCAAAAGGCAGAGAGTAAAATATGTCACGTGATTCATCTTCGAGACCAAAAGTGAATTCTATAGACCGGACATTTCCCGGTTCACATGCGCCGAAATAATGAGGTTCGTCTGGAGAGGAAACCACGACGACGCCCCGGTGGGAAGGATAAAAACCGCCATTAAGAAAAAAGCTGTTCCTGCCGCCGGTATAAAGGATTAAATGATATACCCGGTGAGAATGTATGAGCTTGGATATGGACCGGGCAGGCGGAACTTTTGTCTCAAGATATTGTTCTTTTTCCGCATGAAGAGCATGAAAATGACAAGTCGAATCCTTAACTTTAAATTGCAGCAGCTGAGAAAGTTTGGAATTACTGAATGATTTGAGATATTCTTTTCGCATAATGGCAAAATATGATAAAAAATTGTCTATTTATACTATTTTAAATATAATCACAATGTTGTATAATGTCAATATGTCCAAAAAATTTTAATTAAATAGTTTAAGGATCCAATTATGAATAATTTGGAAAATGCAAAATACGGAGCCGCAAATTTTGAAGCGGATACCACCCGCCTGCCAGCAATTTTCCCGCGGACGATGGGGCCGAATTGCGGGAAGTACGTTCAGGAAGTTATTGACTCGGGATTGACTGTGGATATGGTCGGACGCTTTGAAAAAGCGTTTGCGGATGCAATGGGGGTTAAGCACTGCATCGGCACTCCGGGATGCACAAACGCATTACATATTTTAGCCGCGTCTCTGGAATTCGAAGCAGGTTCCGAAATAATTGTCAGCCCGATTGCGGACTACGGTACTGTCATGGGCCTGATAAGGGAAAATTTCATTCCTGTTTTTTGTGATACGGAACCGGGTTCACCCAACATAAGCGCAAACACCATAAAACCCTGTATAAACAAAAAAACCAAAGCGGTTTTGATTGTCCATAAACTGGGGCTTCCATGTGAAATGGACCCGATAGTCGAATTGGCCCAAAAGAACGATTTGCTTCTCCTGGAAGATACGTGTCAATCTCTTTTTTCAGAATATAACGGCAGACTGACAGGAACTTTCGGTGAAATGGCAGCTTACTCTTTCGACAGCGAAAAATCAATGGGGGCAGATATAGGGGGATGCGTTACTACCAATAACGACGAATGGGGTAACCGTCTCAGATATATCGGCCAGTCGCGCGGCGCCAAATCCGTTCCCGGTTTCGGCAGAATCCACTTTGACAAAGGACTGGCTTTGCGGATACCGCAATGTACCGCGGCCACCTGCCTGGGGCAACTGGAAATTATTGAGGAACAGGTACGCAACCGGGATAAGACAGCTCGCCTGCTGACTGAAAAACTTAAGGATGTAGACGGTATAATTCCGCTGCATATTCCTGATTACTGTACCATCTTTTCCTGCTGGATGTACGGATTTACCGCAGTTCCGGAAAAATTAAAATGTTCGCCCTCCGAACTGGCTGAAAAAATAAAAGCAAAAGGTCTCGGAAATATCGGCATGGGTAAATATTACCTGATGCCGGATGCGCTTGTTTTTCTCCGGAAACAGGCTATGAACAAGATTTATCCGTTTTCCATCCCCGGCGCTCCCGGCCAGGAAATTTACGACGGCAGCAGGCAGACCCCGAACGCCAAAACCTTTTTGGATAACTTTATTCGCTGGGCATGGACTGAAAAATATACGGAAAAACATGTCGATATAATGTATAATATAATAAAGAAAGTCGTAACGGAAAGTTTAAAATAGAATATTTACAGATTTGAAATATAGCGAAAAGGTATTGCCATGAATAAAAATAAACGCCTAAAGATATGCAAATGGCTTGGAGACGCCCCCTGCGCCTATTCGATGACCTATGACGAGGGGTTTATCGACGTATTGGCCAACGCCTATCCCCTGCATGTAAAATATGGTATTCCGGGACATCTGGACGCAGTTGCCGGCCAGTTGGGAATGCGCAGGAACTGTTTCCGCAGCTCAATGAACGGAATCTTCCATATGGGGGTTGAGCATTTGAAATTTTTAATCGGCGAAGGGTGGTCGGTCGGAAATCATTCCTATTCGCATTTCTGCTGGCCTGATCAGCCCGGACTCGACCTGTACCGGGAAGTGGTTTATTCAAAATACCTGCTTGAGGATCTGCTCGGATGTCCGGTAACATTATTTACGATTCCGAACGGTATGTATAATTATGAACCGGCGCTGCCGTACATAAAACAGGCCGGTTATCTCGGCTGCCACGCGGTTGACGGAGGCGTCAATTACGACGATGTTGATTTGTTGAAGATCGGTAACTTTATGGTCGCCACGGGCCCGATCCGGCCGAGGCTTGGATGGCCGGAAAAACTGCTCACGGAAAACATTACTTTTGACGATATTAAAGACGGCTGGTTGTGTGAAACCACCCACCTGGTCATGCCCAATGTTATTCAGCCCTGGAAAAACATAACCCCTGAAGATCTGGAAAAACGTTTTGTCAGGTTAACTGAAATAACCGGCAACAGAATGTGGGCTGCGGTACCTGAGGATGTCATAGACTATATTCTCATGCGGCGGAATACGGAAATAAAAGAAGGTGAGGAAGGGGTATTTAAAATTATCCCTAAAGCGCCGCCGGGACTCAGGAGAAGGGTTCTTTCTTTTAAATTGAAGTCGGAGGCGACAAAAATCATGGTTGACGGTCGGGAGCTTGCTGCCGCCAAGTCAGATGCGGGAGAATTGATTTTCACTCTCGAAAATTTATTTAAGGAAACTACGGTTAATATTAATCAGGGCTTAGCTGTATGAAATATAGACTAGGAATATGCGGCCTGTATTTTCATATCGGCGCGGTAACCGGCTTACCTGAAGACAAAGTAAAACTCGCAGGTATCGCCGACGGAAAATATCCTGAAGACAGTATTTTCTTCAACCCGAATGTCGATCCGGAAAAGTTTGCGGCGGAACGGAACGTCCCGCTTTACGGTAATTATATGGAACTTCTGGACAGGGAAGACCCGGATATCGTCGCGGTCTACTGCGTGGATTCCCAAAAAAGCGAAGTTATTATTGAGGCCCTGAGACGCGGCAAACATGTCGTTGCGGACAAACCTCTCTGCACCGGCCCGGAACAACTTGCCGAAATTGAAAAAGCCGCTGCCGCGTCAACAGGCTCCCTGGCTCTCCTGCTGCCGTTTCCCTGCAGCGGCATCTACCGGAAAATAAAAGAAATTATCGACTCCGGCGATACAGGTGAAATACTGAGCGTACGTTCCAGGAGAGCTTATATTCAAAAAGTAAACGCGAGGCCGAAATGGTTTTTTACCAAACAGTATGGCGGCGGACTTTTATGCGATATCGGAACTCACGAGTATGATCTGGTCAGATACCTTACAGGCAAAGACGCAGTTGAAGTCACCGCTTATGCGGCTAACGGGAAAATTAAACAATTTGAAAGCGGCGAGGATTATGCCCACGCTCTTTTTAAGATGACAGACAAGGTGTTCTATTCCCTGCATCTGGACCGGATTTCGGCGCTGAATTCGGTTGGCGACCAGAGTTCAATGGAAATTATCGGCACGAAAGGCCAGATAATCGTGCCGATTGGTTCCAATACTATAATCGTTACCGTTGAAGGAAGCGACGGGCCGGCAGAGATTACCGATTTTCCGGCGGTTGCCATCTATGACGAACTGATGAAAGATTATCTTGCCGCTATGGAAACGGGTGATTTTTCAAAACGTTTTTTTGCTCCGCAGGTACTTAAGTCGGTTAAAGGGGTACTCGCCGCCCAGAAGTCGGCGGATAATGATGGCAAGAAAATTATAATTCAGGAGAATATCGATGACATCGCGAGAACGAGTTCTGGCAACGCTGAATAACAAAGCTCATGACCGGGTACCCTGGCTGGAAGGTATTGTCGGTAATGGTATCGCCTCAGCGGTATGCGGAGAAAAAATTAACGTTGACTGGTCCGTTGCGCCTGACGGTTTTCCCATTATGCCGGGTAAGGTATTGGCGGAAGAACAAATAAAGGTTAATCGGGTATTCGGCAAGGATAATATTCAATTTTGTGCTT
>JAQUOK010000080.1 GCA_028717165.1 Victivallaceae bacterium
CCCCGGGGCCAGAGACGATCGACTAAAATACGGAAACCGTCACTATCATCTGGTTCTTCGTATATTCGTTCGATTTTTAGCATTTTTGCAATCTTTCCTGCTCGCATTTAATCGCTTTCGGAAACAGCAGGTAATTTTCCTGTGCGATATGAAGGTGTAAATCCTGTTCCAATTCCTGCAATTCACGAAGTGCCAGGCGGTAGGTATTACAGGCATCAGATGGAGGTTTGTAGCCTTGAGCCAAATTATTAATATCATCAAAAATTCTGCCTGCATTTTCGTGCTCTTTTTCCAGCAGAGTAATAGGCTGAGAGATTTTATGGAAATCTACAGACGGTAGTGGAATATTTTTCGCCAAGGCATCAATATATGGAAACACTCTTTTCTCTTCTTTTTCCAAATGCGGTTCTAACTCTTCCCGCAAAGAATTAAAATTTTTTCTAATATCGAATAATGTCGGATGATTAACGCCATGAACTTTAACCACCGTATCCAAATGCCCAGCGATCACCGGCAGCATTTTTTTTGTATAAACATGATGAACAGTGACGATATGATGCGTCAATTCATTAAGCTCCATGTCACTAACGTCAGAATCGTCTTGAGACGGTAATTGACTTAATGCCGATAATTCGGCTTCGAGTTGCTTAACAGTAACATGATGATCCTTACAGGCATTTTCGAGCGTTTGCGCGCCATGACAGCAAAAATCCATACCATGAGCTTCAAAAACTCTGGCTGCAGTTAAATTTTCCGCCACTATTTGCCCAATTGGTTTATTTCTTAATTTATTCATTATATATAATTCGCAAGTTACGAAAATAGTAGTTTTTTTCTGTCATTTCAATGACTTATGGTGTTCCGCAATCTTATCGGCGAGAATGGATAATGCGATAAAATCATTGTTTTGCCGTAATATATCATGGACATTACGAAGCGAGTGGAGATTTCCACTCGCCGATTTTTTTGATACGCTCATTCTTGTTGCACGGTCAAAACGCTGTTCAAAGTACCTAAACCATTCGTGGTAAATTTAGGATTGTTTGCATCGATAAACCAGTCGTCGTTTACTTTGAATTTATATTCATAGTCTCCTGGCGAAAGCATAATGGCTCCACTGTAATTTCCGTTGCCGTCCTTATCCAGCAATTGTTTTTTCTCCGGATTCCAGTCGTTAAATGTGCCGGCGACATAAACATCGGAACCGGGAGTTGTGTTGACCGTTAGGATGATCCGTTTCTTGCCGTTAGCGGAATTGTGGTTTTTCTTAACTGCATTCTTTGACTTATTCATGGTTTTCTCCTCCATTGGTTATAGATTTTTTGCAGACTCCTCAAACCAAAAAGTATAATAAAATATTATAGTGCTTTAATGTAAAAAAATCTATTCGCTTTGAAAAAGTTTTGAAATGGTTTACTCAAGTTTACTCAAGAAAATGGACGAGGAGCTATTCTTTAAGATATTTTTGAAGCTGTCGCCATTTTTGTTCTTATCTCTTCAATCAGACTTGAGGGCGTAAGCTTCACGGCAATGCTAATGAGTATCGCAAGAATTATTACATCGTCAAGATAGCCAAGAACAGGAATAAAATCCGGAATTACATCAATCGGGGAAAGTGCGTAAAATACCGCAAAGCCGAGACACCATCTGCTCAGTTTCGGACAATCAGGATGGGCAATGACATTCTTATAAAGGAGGATTTCGTTTTTAAACGCATTAATTGATTTTCTTAGTGATTGAAGCATTCTTTTATCTTATTTGACATTATCTGGAATAAACGTTTTAACCCGTTCTTTAAGTTCTTTTCCCGCCTTAAACTTTACGACGCAGCGGTCCGGTATGATAACCTCATTCTCAGGCTGCCTGGGGTTTCTCCCGGTACGGCTCTTACGAACAATAACCTCGAAAACCCCGAAATTTCGCAACTCTACTGTCTTGCCAGCGGTGACTTCATCCGCAATACCATCCAGAGTCATTTTTGAACTATCGCCGTTACTTCCTTTTGCGTAAGGCCAGTGTCCCTTGCTATTTTTATCGCCAGATCACGCTTGGTCATTGACATAATCAAAAATTCCCTTTTTATAAATAATTCGTCTCGTATATTTTCCGTTTTCCGGAGCTTTCATACTCCTTTATGAAACCGGATTTGAGGAATATATCCATGTTACGGAAAATCGTCGATTTCGCATGAATGGCATCCTGTTTCCGAGCCGCTAAAAATAGCTCATTCAAAGAATACGTCCCGTCCATGGAATAAATAGTGTTCAGCAGATTTTCCCGTTCTATTGTGTAGACATGCCCGAGTTCTTTTAGCTGATCCCGCAGGCTTTCTACATTAGCTTCCGATTGCATCTTTCATTTCCTTCTGTAACTCAGCATTAATACATTAGCAGTACTTATGGATTTGGCAAGAAAATCTGAAAGGAAATCAGTATAAACCTACGGCAAAAATATCCGTTCCTGTTCATTCCAGTCAACTGGGATATTACCGTATAATTTTCTCAGCGCCATGGATGCTGGGGCGTTGCCTTCGACGATCAGCTTCTGAATTTTCGGGGAGAGGCTGGCTAAATTAAGGATTTTAATTACCTTGGACAGATCGCAGTTGAACTCTTCGCCCAGTTGGGAGAGCGTGGAATATTCACAATTTTCGAGCAACTCCATCCATTTATGTGCCTGAGCCAGCCTTTTCGCCATGGCGGTAGGCTCGTATTCCGGCGGTTCTAGTTCGCACTTCTCTTCATCCGGTGCGATAATGAGCTTGCGCCCGTTCCAGCGTTTGACCAGAACCGGGATGTTAAGCCGGATGATTTCACCGTCTCCGTATGGGAACGCCTTAATGTCATCGCCGGACTGAAGGTCTTTGATCAGGGATTTCAGGCCGTGGTGCTTTATGTCCACCAGAATGTGATCCGAAAACAGCGTGATCCGGTCAATCAGGATATGCGCGAGATTATAGCGTTCAGCCGGAAACAGTTCTTCCCAGATCGCTTCGATCGAACCACAGGTTTCCGCTAAATTGTCCGTGGAATAGATTTCACCGATACTTTCAAGCTCACGTTTTACTTCGTCCAGCACGTTGGCAAGCTCGGTATAGCGCGGCGTCAGAATCGCAACGTCTCCCCCGTCCCTGAGTTGTTTACACACCTCATCCTGTTCAGTTTTTAACTCTGAAAAACGTTTCAGGAGTTTAGCGCGCTGTTCTTTTTTGAGTTTTTCAAGTTCCCGGTAGGTTTTCATCAGCATTGCCGATCATTTGGATTCAGGAATATATCACCATTTTAGAAATACCCTACAAATCTTTAAAATTGGAGATATCATCATGAATTTTTGTTCGGAAAAAATCACAAACCTGGCGAAAGCCATGCTGAAAGTACAGAAACAACTACGACCAGCATTAAAAGACAGCTACAACGGATTTACACAAAGTAAATATGCAACTCTAAACTCGGTAATGGAGGCTTGCAGCGAAGTACTTATCGACGCCGGAATTTGGGTTACGCAATACCCGGTGCCGGTGGAAGGCAACGGTTCGCTGGGACTGGCGACCAAGCTGGTGCATGCTGAATCTGGGGAGTGGCAGGAGTCTACAATTGTCATGCCTCTGGCAAAATCCGATCCGCAGGCATACGGCTCGGCATTGACCTACGCCAGGCGCTACGGACTGTCTTCGATGATCGGATTAGTTACAGAAGATGACGATGCAAATACGGCTTGCAACCCTACTATATTGAATAGCCAAAATCAGACCATACATGACCTGGAAAAGCCTAGGCTAGCCGCACTAAAAACACGAGCAAATTCACCAGATAATAATTCTTCGCAAAATGGAGTAATTGAAAAATTACCGCATATCGACGGAATCACATATCAGCAACAGAAGGCTAAAGACGGAGCAGTTTACATCACCGCTACTGGCAATGTCAGGAATAAGAATTCTATTTTGAAGGAAGCCGGATTCAAATGGAATGCTGGCCGTAAACTGTGGTGGAAAGCTGCTTGATATAAATTGTTATGAATAGTCTCATCCATGCCGAGTGCATGGATGAGGCTGGATCGGAGAAAGCGATAATCAGTACTCTTTTTTGCAGTACACGAAAGCCTGTGATTGTCTATCAGTATTTAATAATTTCACAAACGTCCGCTTTTGAAACACCTTAAAAGAATAAATAAATTTTACCAGAACTGTAACATAACTTATAAAACAATCAAAGTAAAGCAAAGGGTGTTATTTTTGCAAATGAGACAACGTTAAGCGTCACCCTTGAGCGCGCGGGTGAATGTTCTGGTTAGCCTGAATATTCTGTTTGAATTTCGCCGTATTTGATTTTTTTGCAGTCAATTCCATAACGCTGCAACAATGACTCCAATACCTTTATGAACCAATGGGTTTTGTTAATAAATGGATTTACATAAATGCCGTCAATAAACTCATTCATATTTGTGTTTAATGGGATCTTAATACCTGGTGGAGTTTTTTCTTCCTTATCATCTGCGATGACTGACAAGCGATATTCTTGTTCATAAAGATAGGCGCTATGTTTAAGTAATATGTCTCGGAACTCAAGCCATGCGCCATCGGACAAGTGTCGTGGAATTATTGGCCCTATTTCTGTGGTGTCATTATCAACATAAATAACATCTGCACAGAGAGTTTTTGATTGGGACATCAGGTTAGAGTCCCGAACTGATTCAGCTAGGAGATTCAATTTCTCCTTAGTCGTTGTTATCGCTATTCCTTCTTCTGCTTGTCCATAAATTTTCCACATTGCAATGCTGTGATTATCTCCGCTAAACCATGAGCTGATATAGCTACGAGCTTTCAATGATGATATTGTTTGTTTTCTCTTGAGGGTGTCTTCCTCAGTAAATGAAATCTCATCTAGCATTTCCTCGTATTTCTCTTCCATGTAGCGCAGAAAGCCGAGGTGATCATCAATGTTATCAAAGAATCCGGTTTCTGTAACTTGAGCAACATCATCGGAATAGTCTAATGAGTAGATTTCCTCAGGAGTTAATAAAGATGAGAAAGCATGTTGGATGTCGTCAACACTTGGGTTTTTAATGCTGAAAATGGCCCGATTCACTTTCTTTATGGCTTTCAGGGCTTTTTGGGAATCTTGTTCTATCAGGCGTAAGGAGGCATTTGAAATGTGTGAAAACCATTCTCCTTCCGTTTGATCCTCAAAAAGATCTGCCCTGCAACAGAATAATGATTCAGTCGACAAAAGGTCGATTAGCTTCGCTAGAGACATATAACGCCAGATGGTAGATTTTTCAGACATATATTTTTATGGCACCTTTATGCCCACAACTATAGGTCATAGGATAGTTAGTACGCATTGTCATGTAAGAACTCCTTTAAATGGTGCGGGGAGAAGGATTGGAACCTTCTCTCGTTTCCCCTGGATCAAGCAGATAATCCAATAATGTTAATCTCTCATTTGGGTTGGAAGTGTCCCAAGCCAGGCCCGCAGAAACGCCACCCCGCACCAAACGCATGTAAACAAAACGAATGAGTTTTTCATAAACACCTCCACAAGAGTATTAATCGTTGTCTTAATGCTCACTTCTAACCCAAACAAGATACTCACATTAAATTCAATACCTACCGTTACCTCCAAGCCTGTGTATGCATAACGTGTAGTTCACTCTCGGGGCACCTTGTGACCCGTAGGGTGAAACTGCTCGCTCTATTTATTCCGATTCACATTGTCGGCTTTAGATGAGTCGGGATTATCCCTGACATACTCCCGATCATTAATTTTCACAACATGAGCACCGGGGTGCTCGCCACGCTTCACCTCTGCAACCACATTTCGTCTCGGAATATTTTTTCTACCTCCAATATCATAATGCTCGTTGCGTCCATTAGGCCCATCGTTTTTTCCGATAATCTTTGTCATTTCTTATCTCCTTTATTTCTGCGAACAAGTAATTATATAGTTTTCAGATATCATTCATATGATATCCATTCCTTCAATGAAGGATAACATAAAAAACAGGCGATTTCAACATTTGGCAGACAAATTACCAGGATTATTAAAATTATATTTTATAATATCCCGCCGAATTTATATGTTATTTACATATGATGATATATTTTATGATCCCGCTGTCTTCTGGTTGTCAATGTCGCATAACGCAACTTGTGTTAATATTTTTTGAGGGTAAAATAAATCATAAAGTTTTGTTTACAATTATGCAAAAGAACCGCTATTCACTCTCATTTCTCACTATGAATGTTCAAAATAATTTGTCAAGTGAAACTCGAATGTCGGTCATTTTATTTCATGAATATATCATGCCTTTAAGTTAGCTATTTAATTTTTAATATTAGCCTCGTTCACGCTTTCGCGTGAACGAGGCTTTTGTCATTTATGGAGGTTGAAATGAACGTTAAAGCTATGGGTTTGATGGCACAAGTGGCGAGAGGTTTGTTGAAGCGTGGGGAATGCAGAACTGTTGCTGAGCTTGGTGATCGGAGTAAATATGTTGGGCTTTCGGATATTGGCAAGGGGGCGGAATGTTTACGGTCGGCTGTTGCCGGGAAGGTTTATGGCAGTCGGCATTCGTCTGCTGATAAGGTGCTGGATTGGTATCGGGAAGCGGAATTTGACAAGGTTATGGAGGCTTTGCGGAAGCAGTTGATCTTGCAGCGGGGACATTGGTTTGAGACTGGAATTGAACAGACTTTCTTGGCGAATAAAGCTAAATTCTTTACCCAGTTGGAAATTGACGCGGGATTTGATGGGGTGCCGGTTTTAGCGCATTTGGACTTTGTTTTGGTTGCTAATGGCGCGGTTCGAATTCTGGAACTCAAAAGCACGGAAAATCTTCCTGACAATTTGTACGCGAGTTACGAATGTCAATTGTACGGGCAGCTTGGTTTCCTGGCGAAATACTGGAGCGAGAAGAGATTCAGTATACGAGACGGAACTTGCAAGATGACCTTCCCGGAACTGGTCAAACAGAAGTTCGGTATTGATATGCCGGAGGCTGTTCAGGATGTTGACCTTGAAGGCTGGGTACTTTGTCTGTCGATGAGCGATGCCAAGGCATTTGGACCTTATAAAGCAAATACCACCATGACCAGGTTTTGTGAGAAGACCGCGAAATCCATCTGGGAAAAAGCAGATCAGATTCGGAATAATAATCTGGACTTGAACAGTGTTGAATTTTGTAAAGGTTTTCATCCGCTCTGTGCTTTCTGTGACCATGCTGAAGGCTGCCCTAAATTTGCCGTTCATGAACTCGGGGATTCGATTTACAACGATATTCTTACCGAGCTTGAAGAACTCAAATCCCGGAAGGCTAAGTTGGCAAAGGATATTGCCATAGCTGAAGATCAAGTCAGGGAGTTTTATGTCAATTCAGGCGTAAACGGCGACTGGCTTTCTACCGGAGACTGGCGTTTCAGGTTTAGTGAAACCGCCGGACGGAAGAGTCTGGATACTCAAGCGTTGTTGGCTGAGGTTGGTGAAATCCTCGGAGAAGATCAAGTAGAGAATCTAATACAGAAACACAGCTCGCAGGGGCTACCGGGACAGAGGCTGTATGTCAGTAGAACTAAAGCCGTCCAAGAAAAGTAAATGGTTTTTTTCTGCCGTGTTCAACTGAAAGTATTTCAGCACTTCCATCGGAAACTATCCTGTAGAAGATGTTGTAATGATAGCGAGTGATGATTAAGCGTCGGATATTGCCTCTAACACAAGGCCATGTATCAGGAAAATTGGAAATTAATTTTACTGATTTTTCAAGCTCGTTCAGAAAATCATCACCCATATCAGGAGACTGTTCGTTGAGGTAAAGGGCAGACTTATTGATTTCATCAAGCGCGTCTGAGTGAAATGATACTTTTGCCATAATCTAATGTTTTGATTTTAGATTTGCGCGTAAAGTAGTAAAAGCTGTTTTGCTGTCAATCAAAGTAGCTTTGCCATTGTCAATTTCTTGAGCACGTCGTTCGGCTTTATCGAGCCATGCTTCTTCCGCTTTCGAAAGAACTTGTTTCGACATGATGTCTTGAACCAACTGTAATTGCTGGTCTTGAGAAAGCATGAAAGCCTGCTTTTCAACTTGTGTTAATGTCAAAGGCATAGTTAAAACTCCAGTTATCTATTAATCAATATAATGCTGAAAAGCAAAAATATCAAAATAAACTAACCAAAAAAGGTAGGAAAAATGAGTAACACAGTAAAAGAATTAGAACAATTGAAGGCGGTTGAAATGGACGCTGGTGAAGTCTTCAGTGGCAGGAAATCAGGATGTAAAATCATCGGTTATGATAAGCCGGGATCGTTTACGCCGGAAGTGGATAAGAACTATATTTTCCATGATTCGAGCAGGGATGTGGTGGTGTGGTTTATTGCGCCGTCTGACCCGCTGTATTTGTTTGGGCCGACTGGCTCTGGCAAAACCAGCCTGATCCGTCAATTGGCCGCGAAGCTGAATTATCCGGTGTTTGAAATCACCGGGCATTCACGGCTGGAGTTCCCGGATATGATCGGGCACTTTTCGGTAGAGAATGGCAATATGAAATTCCAGTACGGACCGCTCGCGCTGGCTATGCGGTTTGGTGGAATTTTTGTGCTCAACGAAATCGATCTTTTAGATCCAGCTACGGCTGCTGGACTGAACACGATTTTGGACGGAGCGCCGTTATGTGTCCCTGAAAATAATGGTGAACTGATTAAGCCGCATCCGAACTTCAGGTTTGCGGCTACAGCTAATACTAACGGTGCAAGCGATGAAACCGGTTTATATCAGGGGACTTTGAGGCAGAATTTAGCCTTCCTTGACCGTTTCACTTTATGCGAAGTCGGTTATCCAGAGGCTAAATGTGAGGAGCAGTTGCTTGAACAGTCCTATCCGGATCTGCCAGAATCCATTCGTGAAAAGATGGTGACGTTTGCCGGGGAGGTACGGAAGCTTTTTATGGGAGCAGATGAAAATCCTGACAAACTCACAGACAGATTGGAAGTAACATTCTCAACTCGCACGCTGTTGCGCTGGGCGGATCTGACTTTGCGTTTTCAACCCTTGATGAGTCAGGGCGTCAAACCGATTAATTATGCAT
>JAQUOK010000081.1 GCA_028717165.1 Victivallaceae bacterium
CTGTCGACCGAACTTTCAGGAGGAATAACTTCAAAGAACGGATAATCCAATCCGTAAAATGAGGCCACATACCTTGGGTCTGCTTCTTTCAGGCTGGGATGCATGCGAAGATAAATTTTGATATCGGCAGCAATGTCTTTTTCTTTTACGGAATCAAGGATTTTTTTTATTCCAACAAGTTGATTTGTATAAAGCAGATGTTGCCATTCAGTTCCAACCGCTTCGAACTCATCTTCTGAAGAATTATATATCACAATATTATATTTTTTTTCATCCCAACCGACAGGCAGGAGATTTTTATGCTGGGTTTTTGTAAAAGAATACCAGGATTGTTCTATATTTTTTTGACGTTCTTCATAAAAGCTTGCCCCTATCTTAAATGCGGCATCCTTATCTTTTTTGACAGCTTCATCCCAGGCATTAAGCATTTGTGTATGAAAATAATCTGAATCATGCGGCATCACATTTTCATGGTTACAATAATGTTGGATATTACAGCCGCGTTCATGACAATAGGTTTTCAGCCCAAGTTTTCTTGCGGCCCGAAACGCCGCCCGATAATAAGCATAACGGCCGTTGAACAGATAAAGTTCATCGGGATTTGCCACTTCAAGGTAATCATATATTCTGAAATAGACATCGAGGCTATTTATCAACATTTCTTTTATTTTATCTTGTTTATCAATAAAACTAATATCGGGGTTTCTGTATTTGGAAATAAAGGAAGATAAAACTCCGTAGCCAACATCAAATCCTTCCATTGAAGTCTTTTTTAATAACTCCTTGTCCCAGGTTTTCGATAAAAATACAGTTTTATCAATTTCTCTTTTCGGCAATTTTCCCAATGGGATTAATTTCACCTTACCGGACAGCTTGCCAAGACCTTCCACATATTTCCTCACGCAATGAAAACAACCTTTGAAAGAACCTTCCCAGTTAGCATCACAAAAAGGCAATTTTCCGCAGCAGGCAATTATTTCTACCGTGTCTCCGGCCAGAAGATGTTTTTCGGCGATCTCCAGCACGGTAACAAAATGTGGTTCCCAAATATTCCAAAAATTTATAATTGTAATTTTCATTTCAGAAGTCCATAATTAAAGGAGTTTTAACAGGTTTTTCGGGGCTTTTTTTGCCCAGTAGCATAATGACATCTGGGTAAACACAATCACTTTGTCCAACGTTTGCGTGATTTTCATTTTCGTGTCAGGATTTAATTTATATATGGAATTCCAAATGCATTCGAAAATCCTGTACTCCCTTATTTTTTTATTAATAATTAAATATATTCTATTATTCATATTCAGATATTTTAACAACATTAAGATATTAACAGTATTTTATGATTCTTAAAAATAGCTTAAAATTTATAATGGTTTTCTTTTTCTTTTTTATTTTCAAGATACGCATCCAAGCCTATCGTATTTTCTCCGGGTCTCGGTAAAACATACGCGGTTACCTCATCAATATAACCCATTTTGACTTTGGCTTTATACATTCTGTCCTGCAGATCCGTATCATTAACCCGATTCCAGTTTTTACGCCAACAATCTATATTGTACTTAAAAAATTTTAAGTACGAGCGATAGAGCCAGGTTTGAGTACCGCCAATGGGAGGGATTTCATCCTTAACGCTGACGATTGACCTTTTCCCTCGGCGTTCTGCAATATATGAGGAAGAAACAAATTCATAATTTCCATTTTGCGCAAATTTCAGCAATTTCTCAAGATGATCAGGCGTCCAGGTATCATCATCGTCAATTCTGGCAATCCATTTTCCCCGGCACACCCCCAAGGCAGTGTTGGCGGCAACAACCGGTCCCGCCAACCAGTGGTTCTCCGCGGTCGGCGGATAGCGATAGCCTCTTTGGGGGATATTATAAAAACGTATTCTAGGATCATCGATGTGGTTAACATATTCTTCCGTTTTATCCGTACAGCAATCGCCGATTATTATTAGTTCAAAATTTTTATATGATTGTACCAGAACTGAGGGAACGGCCCTTTGCATCAGTATATCCGCGCGGTTATAAGTCGGCACGTACACACTGATTAACGGGGTCTTCTCGGTTTCCTGATATTGATGCGCAAATTTTTTTCGCATAAAAAATAATTTAACCGGTTCTGAAATAGAATATAGCATCTTATTTTTTAAGCTAATTGCTCTATTTATTATGGCATTATTATTCATTATTTTTCCTTATTCAAACACAATATATGATTGATTAGAGCTATTGGGGGTTCTAAGTATTTTATAGTTATTAATACCCAATTCTTCTTTAAACGCTAATGTTTCGCCAGGAAAAGCTCTTAAATTTAATTCATCAAAACCGATAATGCTTCCTTTGGAGAGATGCCCTCTTATAGCTTTGAGACATTTTATTGTCGGCTCATAAATGTCAAAATCAAAATAAGCAAGAGCAATAATTGTTTCAGGATATTTCTCTAAATATTTTTCAATTTCCACAGATGCATCACCTTTTACAAGTTCATACTTTTTTAAATGAGCTATTGGGCTTTCTTTTTCATGATAAGTTAATAGTTGATCTAAATATTTTTCGTAATTTTTTGTAGTTGAGTGTGATCCAATCGCAACGACACCAGAAGAACCGTCTTTGTCATGGATTGTCGGAAACCCTTCAAACGTATCAAAACCGATTATTTTACGATTATGGTTGAAAGGCTCATACATGCCTCGGAAGTTTTCAAATAGAGCTAAATTATTTCCCCAACGAACACCAAACTCCATTACTACGCCGTGAATTTTAATTATTTTTTGATAGAGATCATGCATGAATAAAAATCTTGATAAATCTTGTCTTTTAATAAATAGTGGCAAGTTACCTAACAGTTCATTTTCAGGTATAGGGCATTTTTTAAATAAATCAAGCAAAGAATTTCTCAGACTAATTTCTTCAGTAGAAGATAAGCTGTTTAAATTAAAATCGCCATTTTTATTCTTCTTCATTGCTTTTTACTCCTTTATAATTTAAATGGATATTATACCCATCTTGTATCAGGTCCGCTTTGCTTATAGGGACGATGACTCCAGGGAGTCCAGCCCCTTTTGACATTTTCTTCGATTTCCGCTTCCGTCATTTTAAAGGTACAAGTCTTGCAATTCTTTTTAAAATATTTGGGTGATCCTACTTTTTCCAGTTTTTTAGCGTTTGAGGGGGAAATAATATCATACTTAATATGGGCGCTAACTCCTTTCATCGGAATTGCCGCGCTGCAGTTAACACAATATCTTTTTACCTGGTCAACAAACTCGTTAGGATTTTTATTCCACCAGCCTTTTTCTAATTTATAGCCTCCCGGACCATTAAAAAGCATATCCTGAGCGGCCGCTACTTCACAGAAAAAACCTCCTTTGGGAGTAATGGAAGCTGCCCAACGCCATTGAACCCAACAGTTGCCGATGAGGCGCCACATTAATTCTCTATCATCCAGTATGTCTGTTGCGGCTATAAGCAGCGGCTGATGCTCTCCTACTTCTTTATCTTCGTGGCTGTTATAAGTAATGAGATCTTTATCGAATGTTTCATAGATAATTTCTTCATATTCTTTCCACTTGCAGCCATTCGTCCAAAGTTCTCTTTTGCGCCTGTCTGGAATTTTTTTCTGTACAATTTCACAAATCTCTTTGAATTCAGGGTGAATTGTCGGTTCGCCTCCCATTATGCCTATCTGACCGGGATAGCCTTCAAGGGATTCTATCGCTTTTGCAACCGTCTCTAAATCCATAAAAAACGGTTTTTTATGATGTCCGACGAACCGGGTACAGTTAGAACAGCCCAGATTGCAGGCATTGGTAATTTCAATTTGTATCACTTTCATTCTGTAGATCGGAATCATGATCAATTTCCTTATTTTAGGTTTGGTTATAACTGTTTGGGGGTTTTAAAAAATAACCTTCTAAATTTTTTCCCGCATGCTTATCCCACTTTGCCAACTGGATGCCGTTATTCAACATTTTATCTCTGGCCTCAGGGAAGCCGTTTCCTATGAAATTAAATAGGTTTGCGGTGGCTACAGCATCTATTTTTAAATTATTGAGTGCTTCAATAAAATGCTGATATTTGCCTGCACCTCCCGCGAGGATTACCGGAATATTTATTTTATCAACAATTGTTTTCAGATAATTAACAGGATATCCCTGTCCCGTTCCATCTCGGTCCATAGAATTCAAATATATTTCTCCAACCTCCTGTTCCTCAAGATATTGCAGATATTCGGCAAGGTTATGCCGGATTGATTCCGTTCCGTTATTTATAAAAACTTCGGATGCTTGTCTTTCCTCCTTGTAATCAACGGAGGCAATTATGCACTGGCTTCCATATTTACGAATCAATGTCTTTGTCAACGAAATATTTTTCATCAATGCGGTGTTGAGCACTAATTTATCAGCGCCTGATTTCATCAGTAATTCTGCATCTTTTTCATCCTTGATCCCTCCCCCCGCGGCAATAGGAATAAAGCATGTGTCCACAATAGAACGAAGCGCCTGGGAAAACAATTGAATATCCCGATTATTTCTCGTAACATCCAGCAAAATAAGTTCATCGATGGAAAAGGCGATATTCCTGAAATTATAGCAATTTTTCAGCCATTCCGCGTTTCCGACTTTCTGGAGTTTGAAATTGCGACTGAGCATGAAGTTGCCGGCGCTGTATAATAAAGTAAATATCAGTCTTTTTTTTAACATTATTATTTCACATTTAAAAAATTGATTAATAGTTTCAGACCGTTGACTTGACTTTTTTCCGGGTGAAATTGCGTCCCGAAAACCTTACCATGCTCTGCACAAGCTGTAAATTTCTCTCCGTTAATACAATATCCTGAACATACATCATCCTGATATTCCATCCTGTAACTATGTGTGAAATAGAAATCGGAACTGCTGTTCAAACCACTTAACAGTATTGGATTTTTCTTATTGCATTCAACGTTATTGAACCCGACATGAGGAATTTTTGTCTGAGCAAGAGGATTGTCGACAAATCTGTCAACCGCACAATTAATGAATCCAAGACCTTTTGTAAAACCGTGTTCAGTACTGCTTAGACCAAGAAGCTGCATTCCTAAACATATTCCCAAGAGAGGAATATGCTTTTCATAAACAGCTTCATTCAATACAGCGACCAGATTTTTATCATGCAAAATACCCATTGCCTTTCTGTAGGATCCGACACCGGGAAGAATTATATGAGAAGCTGACAGTATTGTGTCTTTATCATCAGAATAGGATGACTTGCCACCTAGATATGTTAAGGCATTCCGGATGGAATAGATATTCCCCATTTCATAGTTAATTATTATGATCATGTGAAAAACCTTTATTCTACCTTAAAGGTTGGTTCCCAGCGTCCATTGCGTTTCTCAAACAAATTTTTATTGGCCCATTTGTCAATAATTTCATCGAACTCTTTCTGACTCATCCGGTAGTAATCCAAATACATCGGAATATAATCCTCCGGATAATTATTGTCATACATCCTTACCAGGTATAATGCCTGTTCCCGCGTCAAAGCCCCGCGCCTGATTTCAATACCCGCATCTCGAGTAGCCCGGCCAAAACCAAATTTCAAGTACATCAGGTAAGTATGAAGAGCATACAGGGCCTGGTCGTTTTGAGCGAAATTTGTAAATGTACCCTGATTTGAATTTTCCTGCTCCTGTAAGCCGCAATGTTCTTTGGCGATCAGATAGTTTTTATATGGATCCCAGTTTTCGAAGTATGACCAGTGTACACAACAAAGAGCTTTGTTTTTCAGCTCCTCCTCAGAGGGAAAAGACCACCAGTACAAATCTTTCTTCGAGAATCTTTTCTCTATATCGGGAGGCAGGCCACCCTCAAAATAAACACGTTTTATGTATTCCAAGTCGTAAGAAGCCCGGTTCTTGGTTTCCGTTGAGCCGCCGTATTCGACTTCTCCATCTTCGGCATAAAAGATCAGATACACGCCAAAATTCAAAGCTACCCTGATTACAGCTTTTTTTATTAATTCCAGCCAGCCGTAGTAAGGAAAACCTTTTTCCACAAGGCCGATTTTATTTAGCTTCCGCATAATTTCGTTATTAGCATGTATATGGATATGATCATACCCTGACTCGATAAAATTAGTTAAATTCCGATTGCCGATATCCAGGCTCAGAGGAGGCGCGACCGTAACCGTCAAAGGATTCATTCCGCAGAGATGTTTGAGCCTGTAGGCAATAGAGGAACCGTCTTTGCCCCCACTACACGGCACAATGCAGTCAAAACCACCATCAGGTGAACGATACTTATTCAAAAAACACTGTAATTCCTTCCGTCTTGCTCCCCAGTCAAGAGTCTTTTTCTCTTCCATCCAAACGCACGCATTACACCATCCCCGACTGTCAAATTTAATACGGGGACGGGTCGACATATTCAGACAATTCTTGCAACGGAAAATTTTATTCATATAACCATCCTTTATTTAAATGCTGAAACCATCGTCGACGATGATATTTTGTCCATTCACATATTTACTCATATCACTGAGAAGATAGATCAAGGTTCCTTTTAAATCAGACTTATCCAGCATTCCTTTATTTAAGCATTGTTCTTTGTAGGCGTTTACAAATGAGTCAGGCTGATTATCCAGAATTCCTCCCGGACTTATGCTGTTGACTCTTATATTCATGCCTTTGAAATATTTTGCCATATATTTAGTTAAATGAATGAGACCTGCTTTTATTGCCGCATATTCAACCGGCATAGTCATCGCCGTCCGGGCATATAATTCAAATTTTGGAGCGGTTACTCCATATATAGAAGCGATGTTAATAATATTTCCATATCCCTGTTTTTTGAAAAATAAGGCAAACTGCTGCGATGCGAGGAAATAGCCTCCCAAATGTATTCCCATGTTCCGGATAAAATCGTCGTATTTTACATCAAAAAAATGTTTTCCGTAGTTTTTATTCTTAGGATATGCGCTATTGACAAGAGCATCTATTCTACCATATTTTTCGGAAATATAATCAATTGCTTTTTCGAGACTGGATTTTGAGGTTATATCAAGCTTTACAAAAGCAATTTCCGTCGTATTCAGATTTTTGCCTAAATGATTTTTCGTATTACAGGCTTCTTCTTCGTTTATATCAGCGATTACGGCAATTCCATTATTTTCAATAACCGCCTTAAGAAATTCTCTGCCTAACAAGCCGGCTCCACCGGTTATAACTACTACTTTATCTCTGAGCATTTGCTGTTCCTCATTATAAATTCAACCACTTTTAAATCTAACGGACTGTCAATATCCATAGACCTTTCCGCGGGCATTAAGTACAATCCGGTTTCTTTCAAAAACAAACTCTTCGCATTCAGAATCACGTCCCGCTTCCAGATGTAAATAGAGGCGTTCAGATCATAGCATTTGGGAGAATCCTGTCTTCTGACGACAGTGTTAGCCAGATGCTTGGATAAACTTACCGTTCCATCCTCGGCAAGTTCAACCAGATTAAAATACGGACTTCTCCGGCTCGGAGTTGCGCTGATTAAGTTATCATTACCGTTCTTTATAAATTGTTTGAAAGAATCTTTAATATCCCGAACGCTTCGCAAAGGTGAGGTGGCATCCAGGTCCACTAAATAATCATAGATATTTTCATAATGGGATTCACTGCGTTGAAAAGCATCTCTGATAACGTCAAGTTTGGCGGCCGTATCACTTGCCAGCTCCGCCGACCTTTTGAAAAATACTTCAGCGCCATATTCTCCGGCTATTTGGGCGATAGCATCGGAATCAGTGCTGATAACGATATGATCAAATAATCCCGAGGCTTTTGCCTGTTCTATACTGTACGCAATCAAGGGTTTGCCGGCCAGCAACTTAATATTTTTATTTTTAACCCCTTTGCTCCCGCCTCTGGCACATATAGTACATAAGACATTATTCATCAATTTTGCCCCTGTATAATACTAATCGTTTTCATCACATCCAAACCCTCATTATACCCGCAAACGAATTCACGTCCGCTTAATATGGATTTATGCATTGCTCTGAACATAAAGTTCCGTTCAAATCCTTCACATCTAAAATTTTCCTCAACGCCAGCCTTGTTTCTTCCTTTAAAAACATTGGCGATGAAATCCAATTCATAAGTATTGTCTAAAGTATTTACCAGAATTTTTCGGCAGCTTATTTTACTTATGCAGTCAATTGAAAAATTCACCATTACGTTTTTTTCGGTTTTCCCGATGACCGTAACGAAGTCATCGGAATCTATGTCCAGATCAGAAATTTTCATCTGGTAACTCTTAATTTCGGACATTTTTCCGAAAAGCCATTGAATATAATCTATTTCATGGCTCAAATCCAGAAGCACTCCGCCGCCTTCATCCCGTTTGGCACTGTATGAATCTCTATAGTCAATACCTGGTCTCCATTCAGGCAGATATTGTCCGCAGATAACATTTGTATTCAATACCCTTTCTGCGGTCAACAATTCTCTCAGTTTCAGTAATAACGGATGAAACCTCAATACATACCCGACAAAAACTAGATTATTGGATACAATAACTTTTCTGTACTCCGCAAACAACGGTTTTTCGCAAAGTATTATTTTCCCGCTAAGCTTCGACTCCAGGAATTTAAGTTGTTCCAAATGTTTAAAAGTTTCAGTAGCAATGATGAAATAATCATATTCTCCTATATTTTTTACTTTTGCCAGTGACTTAAAAGTTCTTTTGCCTGATAAAGTTTGTTTTGTAACCAGGTCTACCTTTTCTATTTCCTCCATAGACAGCAGAACTTCTTCGTGCCTTTTGGCTATAGACCCGTATCCTATTAACAAAACTTTTATTTTTCGTTGCATATTTTTATTCGATTTATTTATCATAAAATTGTTTTTTCAGAATATTGGAGAAATCCGTTTTTTTTATGATTTTCAGTATCTTATCTGATGCTCCGCCGTTTCCGTAAGGATTTTTTACGGTTTTCAGTCCGGCCTGAAATTCATCTGAATAAAGTTTCTTAAAAGCGCGGATTATTAC
>JAQUOK010000082.1 GCA_028717165.1 Victivallaceae bacterium
GAATCCGGGTTAGCGCCGGAAAAAGTCAAGGAATTAGCGGCGGAACTGGCACAGGCGGAGTTCAAAGTCGAAGGCACGGGAACTGTCCTTTATTATCTCACCCCGTACAGTAAAAACGCTGACGCGTTCCCGGAATGCAAAGTGATTTCCGGCGGCGATACCGGCAAAGCCCTTGACGTGCTCGGTTTCAAAGCTGAATCTGAAAAAGTTTTAGCCAAGTTCAAAAGCGCGGTTGAAAATTCCGGTTGTAAAATACTGCTGACTTCCTGCCCGGCAAGCTATGAAATGCTTAAGGATAAATTGGATAATATTAAAGTCATGCACAGTTCCGAATATCTGCTTGCGCGGAAATTGCCCAAAACCAATACGGTTGCTTATTACCTGGACAGCGATTACCTGAAAAATTATTGCGGCAACCCGGCGATGTCGCGTGAATTGCTGGAAAAATGCGGCTATACGCTCAGACCGTTCGGTACTAATCCGGAAGAATCATATGCGGCGGGTGAAGGCGCGGTGGTTTATGACAGACTGAACCCGGAACTGACGGAAAAACTCTGTCGGCGAATTGCCGAACTGACTGCTGATCCGGCTGGCGATCTGCTGATAACCGCGTCTCCTTACACGAAATACGTCTTGAATAAATACGCTCCGCAGCTTAAGGTAATTTCAATTGAAGAGGCAGTCGGGAGGCAGTCGGCATGAAATGGATCGGTATTAAAAATTACGGAGCTATGAGCCGTTACGGCGCGGAACGGCTGTTTTCCGTAATTTCCGCGAAACTGGCAGCCGGCCAGGCGGTAAATGTCGGTATGGCGACTGGCAATACCATGATAAAACTCTATGCTGTGCTTGCCGGAATGCTTAATTATTCCGGGTTGGAGCTGGCGAAACTGTTCACGTTCAACCTCGACGAATATATCGGGATGGACGGGAAAAATCTGGATTGCGGTCATCCGCTAAGTTACCGCAAATATATGACTGAGAATTTTTTCGATTTAATTGATCCGGCAAGCGGGTTCAAGCAGGAAAACATGTTTTTCCCTGACGCTGCTGCTCCGGCGGACTATGATGTCCTGATCGTGCGGCGCGGCGGACTGGATATACAGTTGCTGGGGATCGGGTTCAACGGTCATATCGGCTTTAATGAACCGGTCAGCGAAACGAAAATTTCTCGGGAAGATGTTGCGGCGCTGCCGTCGCATGTCGTCGAACTTGACGGCCTGACGCTTCAAACCAACGCCGTCCTGACGGCCGGAAGCAACCTGTCGCTGGTGCCGCGCCGGGCCGTGACCATGGGCATGGCCGACATCCTGAAAGCGAAAGAAATTATCCTGCTGGCATGTTTTGCGGAACAGACCGCACCGTTGCAGGCAGTCAGGTCGGGAAAAATAACGCCGGAACTGCCTGCCTCTTTTCTGCTGGAACATAAAGCGGCGGAAATTGTTTATACCGAGGATAAGATCAAATTGGACTGATATTATGCTGACCCTGCTGAAAAACTGTCATCTGATTTCCCCGGAACTGGAATTATATCGGGCGTTTCTCCTGCTCCGGGATGCATGGATCAAAGATATATTGCCCGCCGGAGCGCCATTACCGGAAGCGGATCGGGTTTACGAATTGGCCGGACAAATCACAGTTCCGGGTTTTATCGATATTCATTGTCACGGCCGCGGCGGTGCGGATTTCTGTGACGGGACGCCTGCCGCCTTCAACACCATAGGACGGGGAAAACTGGCCGAGGGAGTAACCGGTTTTCTGGCAACTACCATGACCGTTGACCTCGAGCGATTAGAGACGACTTTCGCCGCAGCTGCGGAGTACTGTCGTCATCCAACCGGGGCAAAATTGCTGGGAATCCATCTGGAAGGGCCGTTTATCAACCCGGACTGCGCCGGAGCCCAGAATCCGGCTTTCCTGCGTCTGCCTGATATCGCTTTGATTGACCGGCTCAACCGCGTTTGCCCCATTCGCAAAGTATCGTTTTCCCCGGAACTGCCGGGCGGAGTTGCTTTCTGCCTGGCATTGGCCGAACGCGGCATCATGCCGTCCGGGGCGCATTCCGCGGCGGATTACAGTCAGTTCAGAGCCGCCGAAGCGGCAGGGATGAAACACCTGACTCATTTCTGCAACGTAATGACCCCGGTACATCATCTCCGTTTTGGTATGGTCGGCGGTGGATTGCTTGCTGATGACGTCTATGTGGAAATAATCGCCGATGGCATTCATCTCTGCCCGGAAATGATCGAGCTGATTTTTGCCTTGAAAACGGCGGACCGGGTTATGCTGATCACTGACGCCATGTGCGGTTCCGCCATGCCGGACGGAAATTATGACCTGGGAGGGCTGCCGGTTAGCGTAGTCAACGGTAAAGCGCAACTGGCAAATGGTACGGTGGCGGGCAGTACCCTGCAAATGCATCAGGCCTTGCGGCGGGCAGTTGGAATTGCCGGGCTGCCGTTACAGGAACTGATAAAAACCACAGCCTGGAATCAGGCTGTTTCTCTGCGCTTTCCCAAGCTCGGGAAACTGGCGAAAGGTTACCGGGCCGATATAGTAATCTTAAATGAGCGGTTTGAGCCGCAGGCCGTCTGGCTTGGCGGACAATTACAAAACGAGAATACTGTTGAGAATATCTGCCGCAAATGAATCAACAAAAACAATAAAAAGGATATGTGAGTTGATGAAAGCTCCGGAAGAATTAGGAATCGGCATGATGGTACGTTTTAGCGATTCCCCTGAAACCGGTTTCCGGCGTTTACGCGAAATTGGTTTATGCCACTGTCAGTTTGCCGCGCCGCCGGATGAATATCTGTATGGCGCCGCCGGACGGGAAAATACGAAAAAATTACTTGCTGCTGTCTCCGAATATGATGTTTGTGTGACTTCATTATTCATTTCGTTTCCCGGCCAGGACTGGTTGAAGTGGAAAAACAGCATCGGACTGGTTCCGCCCGCTACCCGGGCGCAGCGTATAGCCCGGGCCTGCCGCAGCGCCGACTGGGCTCGTGAACTCGGCATTGTCCAGATAGCTTCCCATGTCGGCTGCATTCCAGAAAACACCGATGATCCCGAATATCCCGGTTTCGTCGAAGCCATGCGGGGGTTGTGTCTCCTGCTGGAAGCCAACGGCCAGATCATGGCCTATGAAACCGGCCAGGAATCGCTGAAGACACTGACGAGAACCATGAACGATGTCGGGGTCGGTAACCAGAGGATCAATTTTGATCCGGCCAATCTGCTGATCTATGACCAGGATGACCCGATGGAACTGGTGAAAACCATGGGCGAACTGGTCGTCCATGTTCATTGCAAGGACGCTTGCCGTCCGGTCAGTCCGAATATATTGGGAACCGAAACTCGCCTGGGGGACGGTGACACTGATTTTGCCGGTCTGTTAAAAGCTTTATGTTCTCAGGGCTATCGCGGTCCGCTGACCATTGAACGGGAGATCCCGCCCGGCCCGGAACAGCGGGCTGACATCATCCATGCTGTAAAATTAATCGAATCAATAAAAAGGGAATTTAAGTAAACATGAAAAAAATAAGGTTTGGAATTATCGGCGCAGGCCGTCTGGGTAATGTTCATGCCGGTAAATTGGCTTTGCTCGATGAAGCGGAACTTGCCGGGGTATACGATGTCAATCCGGATGCGGCGCAGGCGATGCGCGAAAAATACGGGGTGAAAATCTATCATTCGGCCGCGGAACTTGCCGGAGCGGCGGATATTGACGGAATTATCGTCGCTTCACCGACCTATTGCCACCTGGAGGGCATCCGGGCGGCAGTTGGGGCGAATAAAGCTCTTTTTTGCGAAAAGCCGCTGACCCGTACGCTTGAAGACGCCAGTGAAGCCCTGACGCTGCTTCAGGCTTATCCAAAAGTTTTCTCCGTCGGTTTTGTTCGCCGTTATATGACCAAGAGCCGTAAAATCAAACAACTTTTAGCAGAAGGCCTTATCGGCAAAGTACGTTACTGCAATGTCGATCTGCCTTTCGGCAAATATGCCAGAATGTATGGCGACTGGTTCACGGATTTTGATAAATGCGGCGGTGTCATTATTGATATGTTGGCTCACCACGTTGACCTGGCAAACTGGTTTTTCGGCGAAGCGTTGAGCGTTTACGCGGCGGGAATGCTGCTGGATCCCGTCCAGGAACTGCCGTCCGATTATGCCGCCGGAATAGTAAAATATAAAAACGGCGTTATATGTAATCTGATGTGTTCATGGCAGCGTTTCGGCCGTTCCGGCGAAATAATGGAGATCTGCGGCGAAAAAGGTGCGCTGGTTATGGATGGCTCCGACATTATCACTTTTTATCCGCTTAACGGCGAAAAACAACCCATTGATGTCAGTACGGCTGCCGAAGCGGCTAAAGGTGTGGAACAGGTCAATACCGGAAACGCTTTCCTGATTGAAGCGAAACACCTGGTAACGGCAGTCAAAGGCGGTTCCGTCAAAGATATGCCGACCGTACATGACGCTTTCCGCAGTCTGGAAATCGGCCTGGCCATGATTGAATCGGCAAGGAGCAACAGCGTTATCCTGCTGCCGCTGAAACAATAAAACAATATGACAGTACTATGAAACGTAAAATCAGAGTCGGTATTCTGGGACTGGGCCGGGCCGGACGTTATATGCATGCGCCGGAACTGGCATTGTCACCGGAGTTGTTCGAGCTTGTCGCCGCTTGCGACCATGCGCCGGACCGGCGCCGGGACCTGCCTCCGCAATTCGCGCACGCGGCAATCTACACTTCGCTGGAAGAGATGCTGGCTGACAAGCGGATTGAAATGATCACCGTGGCAACCCGCAATCCTGATCACACTCCTCACACGCTTGCCGTACTTGAGTCCGGTAAATACGCCGTGGTCGACAAGCCGGTGGCGATCAGCACGGAACAGGCCGACCAGCTCGAAAAAGCGGCGGCAGCTTATCCCGGGAAACTGTTTTTCCGTTACAACCGGCGGTTTGAACCGGCTTTTTGCAAAGTGCGCGAACTGATGCTTTCCGGAATCCTTGGCCGTATCGGCATGGTAAAAATTTACCGCCATCCCGGCTTTGTCCGCAGGCTCGACTGGCAGACGCTTACCGAATTCAAGGGCGGCATGTTCAATAACTGGGGACCGCATCTGGTAGATCAGGCTTTGCAGCTGCTTGACGCGCCGGTTGCTGATCTCTGGTGCGATTTACAGCATAACGTTACGGCCGGCGATGCCGACGATCAGGTCAAACTGCTGCTCCGGGGAAGCAACGGCCGAGTGGCCGATGTGGAAGTTTCCACCACAGTAACGTTGCCGGGACGGCTCTACGAAGTATGGGGCGAACGCGGTTCACTGCTTGTCTCCCTGGAAGAAAAAACCGTTCAGCTGCGTTATCTTGATCCGGAACAGAAACTAAAACCGCTTACTGCCGTGCGTGATAATTTTCCGCTTGTTTATGGAAACCCTGACGAAAACCTCCGCTTTATCGAAGAAGATCTTCCAATTGAAACCGGCAGTACTCATATCCTGCAGCGCGGCCATGTTCTGAAACCGGGCGAACCGGTCGATCCGGAACGCGGCTATACTTATCCCGATACGATGTGGGGACACATTTATGCGGCTGTAACGGAAAGAGTTCCATACCCGATAACTGTTGCACAAGGATTGGAAGTAGTCAGAATTATCGAGCGTGCCCGGCAAGCCGGTAAATACGTGCCGCATAAATCACAGCTTTCCCAATAACAAATAAAAAAGTCGACATAATTTTGTGTTTTCGGCGATAGTTTTATCACCATACAGTGCTTCCAGAGCTAGCTGACTTTTGAATTTGCTGCCGTACGTTTTTTCATTTTTGACTCATGGCTTTAAAGATTTGATTCAGGAGTCTTTTTCATTTATACAAGTTGTCCAATTTTTTGGGGTAACCGCAACAGAAAAATGGGGTGGAAGATCGGACTCGAACCGACGACCTCCTGGGCCACAACCAGGCGCTCTAACCAACTGAGCTACATCCACCATTCAGTGAGCTAACTACAGTATAAGGTGAAATTGATTTTTCAATGTGAAATATGTAAAAAAACAAGTTTTTTAGCAACCCGATGGTAATTGTTGGTCAGTGCCCGTTTTTTATCCCTGGAAGGGATTTTTAACGTAGCCCAAGGCAGCGCCTTGGGGAATCTTATCGGTTTTATGATGTTCCCTGAAGGAGAACTTCAAAATGCGGGTAAGGCATTTGAGGTTCCCCTACAGGGAACAGATATGGGGGGACGGCATTACCCGCCGCGTTGCGGCGGGCTACGCTGAATACCCCTTTCAGAGTTTCAATACCGTGCCGCATCCTTAATTTTCAATTCTTAACATAGGCATCCATTCGGGATTCAATTTTTCCCGGACAAAGGTGACCGATTACAACCCGATGTGCTCTCATAACCCGGAAAGCGGGGAAGGCAAAACCACTTTCTGAAAAAAAGCGGATTAAAAACCGGGTATAACGAACCCCGTCCTCCCAACTTTTGGTTCTTCGATGGTTTAACTGAAGGGAAAAATATGTTCTTAAAAAAAGTTGACAAAGTATATTTCATACTTTATATTCCGCATGGTCGTTTTTTAAAAGAGTACTGTCTGGCCGGTTGAAAAACTGAAACTTAAAGGCGGTTATTTTAAATTCATACCCGGGGACAGTTATGTGACCGTTCCTGCAAAGGAAAAGCTGAAATATGATATTTTATTCGGATATGCACATTCATACTACTGCCTCAACCTGCTGCGACAGTAAAGTTCAGACGCCGGAAAATATAATTCCCATCATGATTGACAAAGGATACAAAAAAATAGGGTTTACCGATCATATATGGTATTCTGATGAGGTACGGCCCAGTAAGTTTTATTCCTCTCAAAACGGTGACAGACATCTCCAATTGCATAAATTTATCCATTCCCATAAGTGGGAAATCGAAGTGCTGGCAGGCTGTGAAGCCGATATGAAGGCGCCCGGCATTTTCGGAATAACGGCTGAACTCAAGGATAAACTTGATTATGTGACCATGGCAACGGACCATTTTCATATGAAGGGTTTTGTCATGCAGCCTTCAGAAGAGACCCCGGCGGGAGTGGCACGGCATATGGTGGCGTTTTTCGTTTCCGCAGCGAAAAGCGGGCTGCCGGATATACTGGCTCACCCGTTTTTCCCATACGGTTATACTGACCTTTATGATGCCGCCGTCAACAGTCTGTCGGATGCCGAAATTATCGACGTGTTTTCAATTGCGGCGTCAAATAATATCGGCATTGAAATCAATAAATGCTATTTCCCGCATCCTCAGTATAAACGTTTTTTCAGTCTGGAAACCCCGGTCCGTATATTGACGCTCGCCAAAAGCGCGGGCTGCAAATTCACTCTCGGCAGCGACGCCCATTCCCCGGACGGCTTTAAAGTTCTTGACAAATTGCAGACTTTCGCAAAATCTCTGGGCCTGAGCGAAAAAGATATTCACCCGCTCGCGAAAACCGGATAAACTTATTCAAAAGTTATCTTTCCGAAGCATTCCGGCAGATGAAAGTTCGTTGCGGTCAGCGGCTGCCATGAAGCCCAGTGCGGGTGCGAGGTTTTATCGGCGCATTTGTATAAATTGGCCCGCCAGGTCTGCCCGGAAAGTTCCGCGGACTGCAGTCCGGTAGTTTTCTCAAATACCGATAAAGGAATGAAAAAACCTCGGCGCCAGGTAACGGGCTCGGTGATTTCCGGTTCCACTACCGGCGGCATGGTGGTGAACTGTTCCATTCCTGCGACATCGTCTTCAGTCAGCTTGTAATATTCCGCAAAGCCGTTTTCAGTCCGGGCGGCGTTTACTATTCGGGACACCAGCATATTGCCGCCGCAGTTAAATTCAAAATTCAGATAACCTTTGCCGCCGGCGGGCTCCACGAAAAATTCAACGCAACTGTCCCGGCAGACGCTTTCCTGAAATTTTGTCGAAATCGAGCGCACATATCTGTCCTTGACCTGAAATAAACCGTATATGCCGTTTTCGTTATAAAGGAGTTTGCATTGGGTTTCCGGGTGGTGGTCGGTGCTGCGGTCCCGGAAAATATTGATATTGACAATATCGGCCGTTTTCCATGCCGCCTCGTTCCAGGGAGCATTCAGTTCTACGTTCCGGGCATATCTGACAATATAACTCATTATTTTAATCCTTCTTGTTAAATTAATTGGGAGAAATTGTCTTTATCAGTTTAAAAGCGGGTTTGCCGTCCGCGCCTTTAACTGCCTGTTTGATAAATATTGTTTTCCGGGCGTTGCCGTCCGCTTCGATGCTGGTCGTCCCGGTTACTCCAAGGTAATTGCGCACCTGGTACAAACCGCTTCTGATGTCTGTCCGGGACCTTGACAACTGCAGAGCTTTTACGACTATGTTCAGGGCGTCGTAGGCTTGGGCGGTGTCGGTGGTCGGCAGGGTGCCGGTGCGTGCTTTTATTGAACGGACGAACTCTTTCACATCCGGCAATTCCGATTCCGCCGAAAACATTGAACTTACATAACAAGGAGCCGGTTTCGGACCGCAGTTTTCAAAAAGCTCCGGCCTGTCCCAGCCGTCACTGCCGAGAAACGTCCCGTTCAGGCCGTTGCGCCGCGCTTCTTTAAGGATCGCTGCCGCGTCCTGGACATCGCTCGGTGCGAAAACTGCCGCGGTATTGGCCTTTTTGAGTTTCAGCAGAGGAGGCAGCAGACTTCCATTTCCGCTGTAGTACCCGATTTCGGTTGCGGATTTGCCGGAAATCTTTTTGAATTCCGAGGCGAAAGCCCGCGCCAGATCACGCCGGTAAGTAACCTGGTCATTCAGGTCGAACAGGATGCCGATGGTATTATACATTTTATCCTTCCAAGCGAAGTCAGCCATGGCTTTTCCCTGGAAGTTGTCAGTGAAACAGCAGCGGAACATATAAGGGTTGCGTTCCGTAGCGATATTGCCCGTGGCTACCGTCAGCAAAACGGGCAGTTCAGCCCGGGCCGCGAGCGGTTTTATTGC
>JAQUOK010000083.1 GCA_028717165.1 Victivallaceae bacterium
TTTAGGAATATGGAATATGGAGAATAATGACGTTTTTCTTGAAAAATCCCTGGAACGGGAAGTTTCAGTACGGACAATTTGTTCCGAACTTAATAATTTTATCGAACTGAAACAATCATTGAATATTATTTTGAAGCATCTGCAGCGGATTTCCGGCTGTGAGTCGGTTGGGATCAGACTGGAAGACAACGGTGACTACCCTTATTACGTTTACGATGGGTTTTCAGAAGAATTTATTGAAAAAGAGAACCGTTTATGCATGCTTGACGAAAGCGGTGCCAGAATATCAGCTCTTGAGTCGGAAGGTTATCTGCTGGAATGCATGTGCGGAAATGTCATTAAAGGAAAATTTGATCCTGAATTACCGTTTTTTACCCGTAACGGCAGTTTCTGGACTAACAGCACAACCGCATTACTAGGCAGCGTGAGCGAAAAAGAACTTTTAACCCGAACCCGGAATTACTGTAACGCCTGCGGCTATGAGTCGGTCGCCCTGATACCATTGAAAGCATATGAACTGCGTATCGGTCTGATGCAGTTCAACGACCGGCAACGCGACCGTTTCGAACCCGATTTGATCTCATATTTCGAGATGATCGGTGAACAAATCGGAATAGCCGTACGGAACAGTTTGCTGTATTCGCAACTCAAGGAAAAAGAAGAACTGGGACGGGTATTGTTCGAATATAACCCGATCGAGACGATAGTAGTCGATCGCGAAGGCCGGATTTCCATGTTCAACCAGGCCAGGATGAAAGCCGGTGGGCGCCTGCCGGCAATAGGTGATCTGATGTATCTGGATTACGCCGGGAAACACGAACTTGACATGCGTGCGGAACTGATGGAATGCATTGCTTCCGGTACCATGAAAACCTTTCCTGAACTGAAATACGGTGCTCAATTCCTGACCGTAACCATTTCCGGATTCAGCCATGGGGCAATCGTTACCGCCCGGGATATAACCGTGCAAAAAGCAGCGGAAAACGCGCTGAAAAAACAATCCGTCGATTTAAGCAGGCAAGTTAAGGCTTTGAGCTGTCAATATGAAATATCCGACATCATTCAGACAACCAATGCGGTAGATGACAATTGCCTGTCCCAGATCGTCGAAGCTATTTACCGCAACTGGCAGTCTCAGGTCGCGGTGCGTCTGACGGTCGGGGGGCGAGAATATCTTAGCAACGGTTTTCGGGAATCTTCGTGGTGTCTCTCCGAAAAAATCCGGGCTCGCGGCGAACTCGGAGAAAAACTGGAGGTTTATTATCAGGAAGACCCCGGAACCGACGAAAATAATCCCACGGCGGTTTCCGACCGTCAGTTATTTAACGCGATAATAAATCGGTTGAGCCGGTTTATAGAACGGAAACGAATAGAAAAGAACCTTCTGGAAAGTGAACAGCGTTTCAAGGCCATTGCGGACACCATTGAAGAAGTTTTCTGGATTACCGATCCCGGTAATAAAAAGCTCATTTATGTGAGTCCGGGTTACGAACGGATATGGGGACGTTCCTGCGAAAGTCTCTATGGGAACCCCGAATCCTATCTTGACGCCGTTCATCCGGACGATCTGCCGAAAGTACGGGAAGAACTGGAAAACGGGAAACCCGGCCGGGGACTTGAACATGAATACCGGATCATCAGGCCGGATGGCAATTCCCGCTGGATATGGGACCGCCGTTTTCCGCATGCGTCCAATAAGCTTTGTATCGGCGTGAGCCAGGACATAACCGCGCGCAAGCAGGCGGAAGACGCCCTAAAGGAGGCCTGCGGCAAAGTTGAATTCGCCCATGAGGAACTCCTGGCGACGCGGCGTTCGGAACGCCTGGCCTTTACTGGACGGATCGCGGCCAGCATCGCCCATGAAATCCGGAATCCGTCAACCAACGTATCGCTGGCGCTGGCTCAGCTCAGCGAGACGTTTGCCCCGGAAGGGAAGCAGAAGAAGTATGTTGAAATTATGGAAAACAATATTGAACGCATCAACAGCCTGATTACCGAGTTGCTCAACTGCGCCCGGCCGCCGGAACTCAATATGAAACCGCATAATATTCATTTACTCCTGAACGACCTGCTCGTATCGGCCGAAACCAAGACCGTCGCCAAAAAAATTACGGTAACCAAAGAATTCACCCCGTATGCGGCGATACTCAAGTTTGACCGTAAGCATATGGAACGGGCCTTGTTGAATATCGTCCTCAACGCCATCGAAGCGATGCCGAAACGGGGCGGACAATTGAAAATAGCCACAGAATACAACCCGAAAACTTTCAGGATCAGAATCAGCGATAACGGTAAAGGTATCCCGGATGAAAATATTATTAAGATTTTCGATCCGTTTTTCAGTTCAAAACCGGGCGGAACCGGCCTGGGGCTGACCACTTGTTACGGGGTAATCGTCAGCCACGGGGGAACGATCGAAGTGGAGAGTCAGCTCGGCAAAGGCTCGTTATTTTCCGTCAGCCTGCCGGTATAAAAAGAACGGAGCGAATAAGCATGAAAGGATTAAAATATGACATCAGAAGAGGCGCCGACACTTATCGGGCAATCTGGGGCTCGCGGCTGGCTAAGTGGATCACTACCGGCAAGATAAAAACCGGTGAGATAGTGGTATGGCGCAGCGGGCTTTCCGGCTGGCGCCGGGCGGAGGAACTGGAGGAATTGATACCGCTTTTCCGGGAACAGGAGAAACGGCTGAAAGAAACTGAAATACGGGAACATAAACCCGCCCCCAAAGTCAACGGTAAAAAACAGATCAGGAAAATCCTGTTGATCGATGATGAAAAGGATTTATGCTGGCTGCTGACGGATGTCCTGAATAAAAAAGGCTACAACGTTACCAGCGTCAATTCCAGAAAAACCGCATTGACGGCATTGGTAAAAGAAAACCCGGACATGGTGATCCTCGATCTGAAATTGCCGGACGGCGACGGCATGAATATTATTCCCAAAATCAAAAAGAACAATGCCGACACCGTCATATGCGTAGCCTCCGCCTACGGCAGCATCAAAAAGAAAGAAGAGGCAAAACAGAAAGGTGCGTTCAATTTTATTGACAAGCCTTTTACGGTTACGGATATTCTGAAAAATATAGTAAGCGTCTCAAACCTTCAACAGGGGAATTAAATGGAAGAAATTCTTATAGTCGATGATAATCAGGATTTGTGTCTTTTACTATCGGATTCGCTTACGGAAGCCGGTTATGGTGTTCGTACCGCCGCCTGCGGCAAACAGGCGGTCAAAACCGTTGTGGAAGAGCCGCCGGACATCGTTCTGCTTGATATTCATCTGCCCGACCTTAGCGGAATGAAAGTACTGAAAAAATTAAAAAAACATAACGCCGCTTTGCTGGTGATTATGCTGACAGCATACGGTGATATTAAAAATGCCGTTGAAGCGATCAAGGCCGGAGCGTTTGATTATATTACCAAGCCGTTCAATAAAGACGAATTGCTGCTGGTTATCAAACGAGCCCTGGATAACCGGGAAATGAACCGGAAAGTGGATTATCTGCATCAGGAACTGGTCAGAAAATTCGATGACGGCAACATAATCGGCGACAGTGAGGCGATCCGGCAGATCAAGGAAAAAGTGAAAATGGTTGCCCCCACCAATATGACTGTGGTAATCCACGGCGAAAGCGGGGTTGGCAAGGACTTGTTTGCTGCCATGCTTCACCGGGAAAGCCGAAGGAGCGGGGAGCCCTATATCCCCATTGATTGCGGCGCAATTCCCGATACGCTGGTGGAAAGTGAACTTTTCGGTCATGAAAAGGGCGCGTTTACCGGAGCGGTCGAAACGCATAAAGGCAAATTTGAACAAGCCAACGGCGGTACGCTGTTCCTTGATGAAATAACCAACCTTCCGGAATCCGCCCAGGCTAAATTGTTGCGGGCGCTGGAAGAACGTAAAATCTGGCATGTCGGAGGACATAAGGCCGTGGAACTCGATGTCCGGATCATTGCGGCCACCAATGTCGATATCGGTCTGGCGGTCAAGCAAAACCGGTTCCGGACGGATCTTTTTCATCGGCTAAACGAATTCAGCCTGACTATTCCGCCGTTGCGGGAACGGCAGGAAGACATTGTTGCCATCGCCAATCATTTCATTGTCAAAGCCAATCAGGAATTGGGCAAAAACATCAAAGGGGTGTCACCGGAAGCGCTGGAAATATTACAGCATCATTCCTGGCCGGGAAATGTCCGGGAATTGCGGAACGCGATCAAAATAGCGGTTCTGTCTGCTGAAAACGCCCGGATTGTTCCCGAAGACCTGCCTTCCGGCATCTGTCCGCATGCCGCGGAATACCGACCTGAAATTGAAAACGATGATACTCTCTCGCTGGATGCCGCTACCAACCATTTTGAAGCGCAATTGATCGAGCAGGCTCTCAGCAGTACTGGCGGCAATAAGGCCAGGGCTGCGGAAATATTGCAGATCGACCGGAAAGCGCTCTATCGGAAAATGCGGCGTCTGGAGCTTTTTTAAATTCCCGTGGCAGTGTGGCAAAACCGCCCACTTTTGTCCCGTTTCCGCCACACTGTCTGTAATCAGACATATTAAAAAAGAATTATGATCAACAATTAAATTAATTTATTGAGGCAAACGATTACGATTTTACCAGCTTTTACTGTTACAACGGATATTGGCATTCATATTGCTGTTAAGTATTATGTCGGAGGAGGAGTAAATCAGAACCATTAATAAATAAGGGCTCTCTTGCTCTCTCCTTGGTTTTCCCACAAACGTTCCAAAATAAGGAGATGGAAAAATGGCTGTGGAAAAAACAATCGGAAGTTCCAGTCTGGTTGAAGTTGTCGACCGGATCCTGGACAAAGGAATCGTAGTCGATGCCTGGGCACGTGTCTCACTGGTCGGGATCGAACTGCTCGCCATTGAAGCCCGCGTTGTCGTCGCTTCTGTGGAAACCTATCTGAAGTATGCTGAAGCCATCGGCTTGACCGCGACGGCAGCATAACGGACGCATGAGGATTTCTTGCCGGAACACCCTTGCGGCACTTCGGCCGCAGGCATGGTTCGCCAGGAATCCCGGCACTTTATGTAAAGGGAAAAACTCATGAGTATCGTGGATGAGATGCGGAGACTGACCGAAGAAATAATTTCGTCTTATGAGGAGCGTATTTCTTCCGTCGGTATGATTATAGACAATACCCACCGGATGCTCGACGAATTCCGGGCACAGCGCAATATCATGAGCGTCCAGCTCAGAAATAAATTATCCCGGAAAGAAACTTTACGGAAAAAAGATTTTGACGCCATGATGGCGGATATCCTCGTATCCCAGGAAGAACGGGAAAAAGAAATCAGAAACACCCTCCACTCCTACCTTGAAGAACAGAAATCGGCGGCCAAGGTCATTCGGGCCAATCTGAAAAAACACGCCGCGACGGATAACGGAGACGGAGAAAATATAGTCGGCAGTTTCCGAAGCATACTGGCCGAACTCCAGGCCCAGCGGCAGAAACGCGAAAATGAAGTACGGCAATTATTGAATGAATTCCGCAGCGAACACCAGGCAACGGCGCGCGCCCTGCGCGAACTTTTAAGCAATGGAAGAGCGATACGGATTCACGACCTTAAAATAAAATTGAACAATATCCGGGAACAATTGGCGCAGAACCGGGACGAAGCTGGTCAAATGTCATCCCAGTGGCGCGAAATGTCCCGGATATTGACGGAAAAAAGACTTGCCCGGCAAAGTGCCTGACCGTCAGCGGTCCGGTGCCGCGCCGGGTATTTTTATTACTGGATATAACAACAGAGAGGAGATATAATAATATGAAAACCAGTAGAGGAATGAGCAGTGTCGTCGAAAACATTATGGCTTCGTACGAAGCCAGGATCAAGGCGGTAGGAGAACTTTCCCGGGAAACCGCGGAGATGTGCCGGCGTTTCAGTCAGGAACGTAAACAAAAAAATATTAAAGGATATTTGGCGAAAGAGGCGAAAACCCGTTTAAAGGAGTTTGATATCATGATGAGCGGCATTAACGAAAATATTGACAGGATCCGTAAGGAAGTCGTAAATTTGACCGGTGAAGCCCAGTCCATGATCGCCGGTTTTAACAAGGAACGCAAAAACAACAATGTCCGGGCGAAACTTGCCAAGGGAGAAAAGAACCGGCAGCAGGAATATAACGGCATGATGGACGGTATCAGGAAGGACATTGAGGACATTCGTAAGGAAGTCGCGGATCTGACCGGCGAAGCCCAGGCGATGCTTACCGCTTTCGGCAAAGCGCGCGAAGATAACAGCATCCGGGATAAACTCGCTGAAGGTGAAAAAGCGCGCCGGCAGGAATACAGCGGCATGATGGACGGTATTCACGAGGCTCTCGCACATATCCACAAAGAAGTGGTAGACCTGACCGGAAAAGCCCAAGCTATGATAGGGGAATTCCGGCTGCAGAAACAGCAGGTAGGCGCTGATTGGCAGACAATGCGAAGCACCATAGCCGGCAAGAAGAACAAGCCGGCTCCGCGTACCGCTAAAAAAACGACTGCGGCGCAGCCGACAAAGGCAAAACCCGCACCCCAGCCCAAATCGCCGGAAGCAAATGTGCCGCAGAAAAAAGCAAAGCCCGCACCTCAGTCCAAACCGCCGGAAGCAAGTGCGCCGCAGAAAAAGGCATCCCCGAAACCTGAACCCCCACCACAGCCGGCACCGCCGGTGAGCCCGGAAGATGCGATTATTGAGTATGTCGCTAAACACGGCGTAAACGGCGTCAGGGTGGCGGAATTGGAAAAACCAATTGGCATGAGTCGGTTAAAACTGGGGAAAATAGCCAAAGGCTTATTGGATCAGGGTAAACTCCGCAAGGAAGACAACCTGTACTTTCCGCAATAAGCGGCGGGCGGAGTCAAGCGGATGAAAACTAGCGGAAGCAGGCGCGAAGTTGCATGCAGTTTTTGCGCGGGAACCGGCAGAGACCCGTTCGATCTGCTTTCCGACCAGTCTGTTTGTCAGGTTTGCCATGGACGCAGAAAATTCAGTATGATAAAACCGATAATGCGGTGCGCGTTCTGTCGTGGCAGCGGCATTTATCCCGGGCAGCGGATTACCTGTACTGTCTGCAACGGGAAAGGCATGGTCAGAGTTCCGAAAGGGACATTGGTCAAATGCCCGGTTTGTAAAGGCGTTGGTACAGCGACGGACAGCGGTTTGCCATGCCTGGCGTGTAAAGGCAAAGGCATGGTCGCGGCGAAGCAGGAAAAAACCGTCCGGGTCAATGAAAAAATTAAACGATCAGCAGGAAAGGGAAAAAGATGAGTTCAGCATTCAAATGTCCGAAATGCCAGTCTCCGACCTGGGGAGACCTAAAGTTCTGCCCGGAATGCGGGGAATCGCTGGATATTGTTTGCCCGGAGTGCGCTTTTACCATTCGCTATATTCAGGCGGCAAACTACAAGTTCTGCCCGAAATGCGGTGCGAAAATGCGCGGCGGCAAACCCGAACCCTCAGCCAAAAAGGAGAAACGGCATGATTAACGAAATGACCACCGTACTGGAACCGACCGCCATGTCCGATTTTGTGGAAACCAAATACATTAAGGATATTACGCACCGTGCACTGAGTTATTTTGAGGCAGGTTTTCCGGTGCATTTTCGCGGAGTGTCGGGAACTGGTAAAACTACTCTTGCCATGCATATCGCCAGCAAGATCGGCCGTCCGGTCGTCATAATCCACGGCGACGAGGAATTCACTACTTCCGACCTGGTCGGCGGCGAATACGGTTACCGGATCAGGAAAGTGGTGGACCGTTTTATTTCCAGCGTCCTGAAAACCGAAGAAGACATGGTCAAACGCTGGGTGGACAACCGCCTGACCGTCGCCTGCAAATACGGCTTTACATTAATTTATGATGAATTTACCCGTTCCCGTCCGGAGGCCAACAATATCCTGCTGTCGATATTGCAGGAAAAGATGATGGACTTGCCGGTCGGACGCGGCAACGGCGAACCCTATTTGAAGGTCGATCCGAATTTTTCCGCTATTTTTACCAGTAATCCGGAAGAATACGCGGGGGTGCACCGGAGCCAGGACGCCTTGCGGGACCGGATGATCACCATGGACCTGGATCATTTCGATTATGATACCGAGGCGGCGATAACTCAGGCAAAATCACAGTTGTCCCGGGCGCATGTGGAAACCGTAGTCAGTATAGTACGGGGACTGCGCGAATCGGGAAAATGTGAATTTTCACCGACGGTGCGCGGCTGTATCATGATTGCGAAAACCCTGAAAGTATTGCGGATGACACCGTCGAAATCCGTCAGATTTATGCAGTTATGCCAGGATATCCTGGCGTCCGAAACCAGCCGGGTCGGTTCGAAAACCAATCAGAACCGTGTAAAAGAACTGGTACGTGAACTGGTCGAACAGGAATTGGATAAAAAAACAGCTGCCAACAGGATCCGGAAAAACCTGAAATCGCGTTCCCGTAACAACAGCCCGGTTCTGCAGGTCTGATTCCGGACCGGCAGGGGCGATAACCAAAGAGGAATTGGTCATGAAAGATGTTGACACCTTGAAAGGTCTCCATGGAATTAAAACGCTGGCAAGCACCAAAAGACGTTCAATTTCCCATACCCAGGCGTCGCCGTATATCGATATGTACATGATGGACAAGGAAAAGGAACGCCTGGAGAAAGAACTCCTGCGGGTGGAAATGCGTTATAAACAGATAATGGAAAGACTGCAGGAAATCGGCCGTACCCGGGAAAAGATACATCTGGATGCGGTTCGTTCCGATGTCGTGAAAACTGATGAAGACAGCAAGTCTAAACCGAAAGACTGGAAGAAAATGTCGATGAAATATTAAGCGGTCAAGCTTATTTTTCTGTAGCATCATTCACTTCGATTTGAGTTCAGATGCACAATGTTTATGCTATAAATATTTTTGCGGTTCAGCTTAATTTTTGGTCGGAAAAACCTGAATAAATATATGAGGCGGACAATGGATATTATCAAAGCCGGTAATAA
>JAQUOK010000084.1 GCA_028717165.1 Victivallaceae bacterium
AGCAATTTCGACTCAAAATAAAGCGCTCGCAAAACCGGCCGTGCAACCTGCCGCAAAACCGGCCGTGCAACCTGCCGCAAAACCGGCTGTACAACCTGCCGCAAAACCGGCTGTACAACCTGCCGCTAAACCCTCCGCGCCGCCTGCTGCAAAACCTGTCGCGCCGCCTGCCGCAAAACCGGCTGTGCAACCTGCCGCTAAACCCTCCGCGCCGCCTGCTGCAAAACCTGTCGCGCCGACGGTTACCCAGGCGCAGAAAGCTGTACCGGCTCCGGCAGTGAAACCGGCTCGGCAACCGACTTCCGGGCCGCCGTCGACAATTACCCTGTATGATCCGACTGACGTTCCTGTCAAACCGGCCGCCCCGGCAAAACCGGCAGGCGGCAAAACCGAATAAACTATGGGTAAAAAACTGACTATTTTCATGTTTATAGACGCTCTTGGCTGGGAAATCGTCAATAAACATGGTTTCTGCGATCAGGAACTGCCTTGCCGTTATCCGGTCAGGATGCAATTCGGTTATTCCTCAACCGCGCTTCCCACAATCCTCAGCGGCAGGAAACCGACGGCCCATAAGCATTTGAGCTTTTATTATTACAACCCGGAAAAATCCCCCTTCAAAATATTCCGCTGCCTGATGCTGCAATACCTGCCGGGCAGGATTTTCAACCGCTGGCGGGTAAGACATATTTTATCCCGGATAATAAAAAAACTGTACGGGTTCACCGGTTACTTTGAGCTTTACAGCATGCCGTTTGACCGTTTGCCGTTTTTTGATTACTGCGAAAAAAAAGATATTTTCGCTGCCGGCGGCCTGGCGCCGCTGGAAAATCTCTGCGACCTTCTCAAGGAAGCCGGGATACCGTATCTTATTTCGGACTGGCGGCAGCCGGAAGAATACAATATCCGGCAAATGAGAGCGGCGGTAAATGACGGAAGCATCGAATTCGGCTTCCTGTATACTGCCGGTTTGGACGGGTTCCTGCATGACCGTATTTCCGATTCCGGCGCCGTGGCGCGAAAGCTGGCGGGATATGAACAGGAAGTGAAAAACCTGCTGCGCGCCGCGGAAAATAATTATGATGATTTTACTTTCGCGCTTATTTCCGACCACGGTATGACGCCGTTGCGGGGAACCTGCGATCTGAAGACGCGGATCGATCGGCTCGGTTTGAAATTCGGGAAAGATTACGCGGCGGTATACGATTCGACTATGGCCCGTTTCTGGTTTTTTTCTCCGTCCGCCCGGCTGCGGATCATGGAGGTGCTTGCCGGAGAAAAAAACGCCCGTTTGCTGACTCCGGCGCAGAAACAGGAATACGGGATAGATTTTCCCGACAATATGTTCGGAGAGGAGATTCTGCTTTGTGATCCCGGGATCCAGATAGTTCCCGGTGATATGAGCCTGAGGGCTTTAGCCGGCATGCACGGCTACAGCCCGGGCGATAAGGATTCCCGGGCTTCTTATCTTTCCAACCGCGAACCTGTACGGCCGCCGGAATGGGTCGGAGACTACTTTGCGCTAATGCGGGAACGCATCAGCGGTAATTAAAAAATGTTTTTCTTGGGCCGGGTTCTTTGCAAAATCAGGCAAGTGATATTATTTTACAGCTAACATAAGTCATCACAGCAAGCACGGGAGTTTACTATGGCGCTTTGGGGCGGCAGATTCAGCGGTCAGACCGACAAAGAGTTAACCGGATTTTCGGAATCGGTGTCATTTGACAAAAGATTGTACAAATATGACATAATGGGCAGCAAGGCGCATGCGGCCATGCTTGCCGAACAGGGAATAATACCGCGGGCAGCCGCTGACGCCATCGCCGTTGAACTCGACGAAATCGAGGAACGTATAGATGAAGGCGATTTCAAATTTTCCGCGGAGCTGGAAGATATCCACATGCATATCGAGAACGCCCTTATCGAGAAACTCGGCGACGAAGGCGCCCGGGTTCACAGCGCCCGGAGCCGCAATGACCAGATAGCTCTCGATATCCGCCTTTATCTGCGGGATGCCGTTACCGGGATATGCGCGATGATTCGCGATTTCCAGCGGGCGCTGGTTGAACAGGCCGCCGGAAACGGGGACGCGATCATGCCCGGCTTTACCCATTTGCAGCATGCGCAGCCGGTTCTGTTCGGCCATCACCTGCTTGCTTATGTGGAAATGCTCGAACGGGATATTGAACGTCTGGAAGACTGTTCCAAACGAATTAATGTCATGCCGCTGGGTTCCGGCGCCCTGGCCGGTTCGACTTTGAAGATCGACCGGGAAGAAGTCTGCCGGGCATTGAATTTTTCGCGGGTTACCCGCAACAGCATGGATGCGGTGGCTGATCGCGATTTTATAATAGAATTCATCAGTGACCTTGCGATTTTCGCCATGCATGTTTCCCGTTTGTCCGAAGATATCATCCTGTGGTGCTCCCAGGAATTCAGCTTTGTCGAACTCGACGATGCTTTCTGTACCGGTTCCAGCCTGATGCCGCAGAAGAAAAACCCGGATATAGCCGAGCTTTCCCGCGGCAAGACTGCCCGGGTGTACGGCGCCCTGACCGCAATCCTGACTCTCTGCAAGGGGCTGCCGCTTACTTACAACCGTGACTTGCAGGAAGATAAAGAACCGTTGTTTGACGCCGTCGATACCGTCAAAAGGATTCTGCGCCTTTACCCCGCAATGGTGGCGACGATGCGGATCCGGCGCGAGAAAATGCTGGCGGCGGCTTCCGATCCCGCCCTTATGGCTACTGACCTGGCGGAAAAACTGGTGGAAATCGGGGTTCCTTTCCGCAATGCCCATCACCGGGTCGGCGCTTTCGTGAAATGGTGCCGGGACAAAAATAAGGCCCTCAATGAAACCACCCTGAAGGAAATGCGCGAAACTATTCCGGAAGCGACGGCGGAGTTCCTGGAATTATTCTCGCCGGAAAGCAGCGTCGCCAAACGTGAAATCACCGGCGCTACCGGCCCCAAAGCCGTTGCGGCTCAGATAGAGTTCTGGAAGAAAAAATTAAGCTGAACCGCAAAAATATTTATAGCATAAACATTGTGCAGCTGAACTCAAATCGAAGCGGATGATGCTACAGAAAAATAAGCTTGAACGCTTTAATTCAGGAATACCTGATGGATATAAAAGGAAAAAGGGTACTGGTTACCGGCGGCGCGGTGCGTATCGGCCGGGCGGTTTGTCTGGCGTTCGCCGAAGCCGGGGCGGAAGTTGTCATCCACTGTAATAAATCTTTCCGGCAGGCTCAGGAATTACTTGCCGTACTGCCCGGTTCCGGACACCGGGTGATTCAAGGTGATCTGAACTTTCCCGAAGGGTTACTGGAGCGTTGCGGAGAAATCACTGTTTTGATAAATAACGCTTCGGTTTACAGATTGCCGCAGGACGCGGAAGAACAATATATGAAGATCAATTATTCGGCGCCGATGTCCCTGATGAAACAATTTTTCAGGAAAAATCCGGATGAAGGCTGCATAATAAATTTTCTTGACGCCGGGGAAGATTATTCTTCGGATCCTTATGCCGTTTCAAAACAAGCCCTGCATGACGCAACTCTGGAGGCGGCGTTAAAGTTTGCGCCCCGGATTCGGGTCAATGCCGTTGCTCCGGGCCCGGTTCTGCCCCCGGCAGGCCTGAAAGGCCCCGGTATGCGGAAAATACTTGAACAGGTTCCGATGGGCCGTCAGATTCCGTTGAAAGATGTTACGGACGCCTGCCTGTTTCTGGCCCGCAATGAATCCCTGACCGGGCAGGTTATTTACGTTGACGGCGGCCGGCATCTGGTTTAGCTTATTACGGGGAAGCACGGCTGACAGCCGGAAATTATGCGCGGAACAAAAAGATGTAGCCGCCCCTGTCCCAGGGGGCGTAAAGTTAACAGCTCATAACGGCAGCCATTTCAGCACGTCTTGAATCTGCGCGTCCCAGAAGTCCCAGGCATGTATGCCCGGAGCTTCCTGATAATGCAGTTTACAGCCGAGTTTTCGCAGATGGTCGCGGAAACGGATATTGTCGGCGTAGAGAAAATCTTCCGTGCCGCATGCCTGGAACAGGGCAGGGGCCGGCCGGCCTGATTTCATGAGTTCCGCGCTCAGTTTGAAAAGATCGTTTTCACTGTCCTTGAACTCGGCAGGGCTGCCGAAGATCAATTTCATATCGCCGTCGAAACCGGCGTTCCACAACTGACAAATATCGGTTACTCCGGAAAGGCTTGCCGCCGCGGCGAATTTTTCAGGACAGCGCAGCGCCAGCTTGAAAGCGCCGTAGCCGCCCATGGATAAGCCTGCAACAAAAGTATTTCTGCGTTCCGCACTGACCGGGAATAACGCTTTGACTATCCGGGGAAGTTCCTCGCTTATGAAAGTCCAGTATTGTCCGCCGGACTTCATATCCGTGTAGAAACTGCGGTGCGCTTCGGGCATGACTACCGCTAAATCCCTGCCGGCTACATAACGTTCGATAGAGCTGCGGCGTCCCCAGATAGTATGGTCGTCACTGCAGCCGTGGAGCAGATACAAAACCGGGTATTCCTTTTTGCCGCGGCCGCTTTCCATGCCGATTTGCGTGGCGGAAACCTGCGGAATAATGACATTCATCGAACACGCCATTTTTAAAGCGTCGGAATGGAAACTGCATTGAATAAAAGCCATTTTCATGATCCTTGAATTTGGTTTAAAAAAAATATAATCGACGGCGGGGCAAATACAAATCCATTGAATGAAGAATGAAGAATGAAGAATATTTGATTTTGGGGGATGATACCGCTTAAAATTTGCAAAATAAGTTTGCAATATGAATAAGAGACGGTAATTTCCTGATTCGGGAAATTCCTTTATCAGGAGTATTGACAACCTTTTAAAATTCGAGAATCGTTGATGAAAAACGTTAAAACCGGATATGTGCATGGAACCATCGGTACGACCATGCTGAAAACCGCGGCTTCAATGATCCCGGCGACCCTGGCGATTTCCGGATATCATGTCGCGGACACTTATTTTGTGGCGAAACTGGGCACTCTGCCGCTGGCGGCAATGGGATTTACCTTTCCCATGATCATGCTGATAAGCTGTGTATATCGCGGAATTGCTGTCGGCGGCATGACCCCGCTGGCGCATGCCGTCGGCAAAAGAAAAATGGGAACGGCGGCGAAAATAGCCAGTTCCGCCCTGCTTTTGATAATGGTTTGCAGCGTATTCGTCGGGATTTCCGGCCTGCTGTCCATGAAATGGGTATTTTCCTGTTTCGGAGCCGGCGGCGAAGTCATGCCGATGATATTGTCATATATGTCGATATGGTATCTGGGCAATGTTTCAGTAGCGCTGGCCATGACCTGTAATAATTTCCTGATCGCGATGGGTGCTACCAAAAGCGCCAGCGGCCTGATGGTGGGCGGAATGCTGTTAAACGTCGTGCTGGATCCGATATTTATTTTCGGTTTTGGAGGAATCCCGGCAATGGGAATCGGCGGAGCGGCGCTGGCGACGGTATTGGCGCAGATAATTTCGGGAGTCGTATTGCTGTTGACTTTGCATTTGAAGTTCCGGCTCTTGACCTTGCGTATTTTAAATCTGCGTTTACTGAAGGTTGCGTGGTTGATAATCATAAGGGTATCCATCCCGTCAATAATCGGAATCCTGATGCTGCCGATAGGTAACGGCATTATTACCAGGATCGGGGCTGAGTTCGGGGACGATGTGGTTGCCGCCTGCGCGGCCGCCGGGCGTCTGGAAATGGTGGCGTTCATCGTTCCGATGTCATTGGGAATGGCCCTGATGCCGATGATCGGGCAGAATTTCGGGGCGAAACACTATGACCGCATAAATCAGTGCCGGGTATTCGCGGTACGTTTCGCGATAATTTTTGAATTATTTATGGCGGTTGTCTATTTTTTCCTGGCGCCGTATTTATCCGCTCTGTTTTCCGAAGATCCGAAATTACTGAAGGTCATGACGGTTTATTTAAGGATTATCCCGTTCGGTTTCGGCATGATGGAAGTTCACCGTTACTGCGGTTTCATCTATACCGGCTGCAATAAACCGGCTGTGGCCGCCTGGCTCAACGTTTTACGGCTGTTCGCCCTGCTGGTGCCGTTGTCATTGCTGGCGCTTTATTTCAAATCCCTGAACGGTTTGTTTACCGCCCGTCTGGCGGCTGATATTCTGTCCGGCCTTGCAGGTTTATGGCTGGTGAGGCGCATGACGTTGAAATTGCTGTCCGGAAAAATATAAAAAAACACCGCCGATACGGCGGTGTGGTTTTTTCAAGCAGGCTGCGTTATTTTTCATCCGGAACTTCTTCAAGAATAATATCATCGAAAAGAGTCCGGCAGTCTTCATCTTTCTTTGCCCGGTAATTCATGATTATTATTGCTTTGACATATTTTGTCCCCGGCCAGAACTGTTTATTGGACGGGCCTTTCGGGTCAATGCCTTTTATTACCGTGCTGTATTTTGTCCATTCATTGGGAACCGTTTTGTTGGCGGCCGCGCAATACTGGTATCCGCCGGTACTGTAATGTTCACGGACTTCAGTTCCGGCCGGATAATCCTTTTTAAGCGGTTTTGTCAGAGTAACTTCATATATGTCGCCCTGTTTTTCCAGTTTGTCGATTGGTGCAGACAGATCAGTATTCGGCAGGTCGGAAAGGTCATCCTTGGCTCCGAAAGCTACAAGTTTCCGGTTAAGTTTTCCGGTATCCCATTTTGAACAATCCGCAAGCTTTATAACGGTGTCCCCGGTCTTGGCTTCCGCCGCGAGTTTTGTTTGAGATCCGGCCTTGTAAGTGATGTGATTACGGTGGATGAGGCGTTTGTTGGCATCATACATTATCAGTCCCAGATAGCAGCGGCCCTGATCTTTACCGGCGGATTTGAATGAACCGGACAATTTATATGTTTTTGCCGGATCGATTTCAATGAACTCCGGAGATTTTGCCGAAATACTTCCTTGAGTTGCCAGACAACTGCTTTTGCCGGAAACTTTGTCTTCAGTATTCAAGGTTAAGCGCTTGGACCAGGTTTGGGCTATGGACGCATCTTCGGCGTCTCCGCCTTTCAGCAGATTTTCGGCGGCGGCTGCATTTCCCGCAATGAAAATCAAAGCGGCAATGCCCAACACAAATTCGAAGGTTATAGATTTCATGACCTTCTCCTTTTGTTCATTCACGATTTAAAAAGAAGATAAGCTAATAGAGCACAGTTTTGAAAAAAAGCAAAAAAAAACACCGCCGAGTCAAAAGCGGTGTTTGGGTTTTAAAGCATTTGCCGTTATTTTTCGGCCGGAACTTCCTCGAAAACGATATCATCGAAGAGCGTTTGGCAGTCCTGGTCTTTTTTTGCCTGGTAATTCAGGATTACTATCGCTCTGACATATTTTGTTCCCGGCCAGAACTGTTTATTGGATGGGCCTTTCTGGTCAATGCCTTTTATTAGCGCGCTGTATTTTGTCCATTCAGCGGGAACCTGCTTGTAGGAAGCCGCGCAATACTGATAACCGCCGCCGAGGAAATGTTGGCGGACTTCAGTCCCGGCGGGATAATTTTTTTTCAGGGGCGCTTTAAGAGTAACTTCATATATGTCGCCCTGTTTTTCCAGTTTGTCGATTGGTGCAGACAGATCGGTATTCGGCAGGTCGGAAAAATCTTCTTTGGCTCCGAATGCTACAATTGTACGGGCAGGGGTTTTTGTATACCATTTTGAGCAATCCGCAAGCTTTATAACCGTGTCGCCGGTCTTGGCGTCCGTTGCCAGTTTAGTTTGAGAACCGTCCTTGCAAGTGATGCAATTACGGGAGACAGGGCGTTTTTTAGCATCATACATTACCAGTCCAAGGTAACAGTGCCCTTTATCCTTGCCGATGGATTTGAATGAACCGGACAGTTTATAGGTTTTCGCCGGATCGATTTCAATAAATTCCTGAGAATATGCCCAGATATCTTTTGTGCTTCCCTGATAGCTGCCTTTCCCGGAAACTTTATCCTCGGTGTTCATGGTTAAGTTTTTGTGCCATTTTTTTATGGTGGAGGCGTCTTCAGCGTTGCCGTCTTTGATCAGATTTTCGGCTGCGGCTGCATTTCCCGCAATGAGAGTCAAAGCGGCAAAGCCCAACATAAGTTCGAAGGTTATAGATTTCATGGCCTTCTCCTTTTGTTCATTCACGATTTAAAAGGCGACAGGATATCTCTGATAATCATGCTCAAACTGCATTGAAATACGATTTTGAGACCCCCTGTCAGCTAATAGAGCACAGTTTCAGAAAAAAGCAAAAAAAACGGGGAAGGTCTGAAAACCTTCCCCGGCAGTTATGACAGGATATTTTATTTACCGGCCCTGATGACAGCCTGAGCGGCCGCCAGGCGCGCGATAGGCACGCGATAAGGGCTGCATGAAACGTAATTCAACCCGACGTTATAACAGAATTCAACAGAACTCGGTTCGCCGCCGTGTTCGCCGCAAATACCGAGTTTGATATTCGGGCGGGTTTTTCTGCCTTTTTCCACTGCGATCCTGACCAGTTCGCCGATACCTTCCTGGTCGAGCACCTGGAAGGGATCGTATTCGTAGATGTTTTCCTTGACGTAGTCACCGAGGAACTTACCGGCGTCGTCACGGGAGAAACCGCATCCCATCTGGGTAAGGTCGTTAGTTCCGAATGAGAAGAATTCGGCTTCTGCCGCGATTTTGTCGGCGGTAATCGCCGCGCGCGGGATTTCGATCATGGTGCCGATCATGACGTCGAGTTTCCTGCCCTGTTCCTTTTCCACTGCGGCAATAGTTTCTTTTATGATCGCTTTCTGAACGGCCAGTTCTTTGACGTTGCCTACCAGCGGAACCATTATTTCAGGCTTGGAACCCTGGACTTCACAGGCCGCTTCACAGATGGCGCGGGTCTGCATTTCGGTTACTTCAGGATAAGTCATACCGAGACGGCAGCCGCGGTGTCCGAGCATCGGGTTGAAC
>JAQUOK010000085.1 GCA_028717165.1 Victivallaceae bacterium
CGCAGTGCGGTTTTTAACCAGACTGTTGAAAAACTTATTGAGCATGGGGCGGGTTTCAGAACCGGGAAGGCTGTAGGGGACGGGTTTTTCAAATATGATTCGGGAAAAGTTAAAATTATCGGCAAAAATCAGCGTTTAAACATTGAATATCGGTCCGGTCTCCTGCATATTAAGGGGATGGCTTTGGTTAACGATAGCGGGCACAAGCTTATAGAGCTTGTTTTCGGCGGCCGCCATCCGGTGACTTGTGAGTTTCTGAACAGTTCTGTACTGGAAATGAGGGATTATTGTTTTGACAGATAAGAAAATGAAGATATGTCATGTAATCACCCGTATGATTGTCGGCGGCGCTCAGGAAAACACCCTTCTTACTATAATCGGACATGTGCAAAAAGGGCATGAGGTGGTTTTGATAACCGGGCCTTCCCCCGGGCCGGAGGGCGAATTGCTGAAAAACAGCGAATTCCCTGAATTTGAAATACTGGAAGTGCCCGAACTGGTACGGGAACTGAATCCGCTGAAAGACTGGATTGCCTGCCGCAAATTGAAAAGAATATTTAAAGAACGGCAGTTTGATGTCGTCCACACCCACAGTTCCAAAGCGGGTATAATCGGCCGGGCCGCCGCCTGGAAAGCCAAAGTCCCCTTTGTTGCCCATACCGTGCACGGGCAGGCTTTTCACCGTTACGAAAAATCCTGGAAAAACTTCATGTATATTCAGGCCGAACGCTGGGCCGCTAAACACTGTCACAAAATATACGCTGTAGCGCAGGCGATGATCGAGCAGTGTGTTGAAGCAAAAATTGCGCCGCGGGCGAAATATAAACTCGTTTACAGCGGTATGGACATTGCGAAGTTCCTCAATGCCAGGCCGGAGGTTGAATTGCGGGAAAAACTCGGGATTCCGGCGCGGGTAAAAGTGATCGGCACGGTGGCCCGCCTGTTTCCGCTGAAGGGTTATGAATATTTTCTGCCGTTTGCCCATTCGGTAGCCAATGTCTGTCATAATGTTCACTTTCTGATTGTCGGGGATGGTCCGATGCGGGAAAAAATGGACGAAAAGATATCCCGGATGGGGTTGGAAGATCACTTTCATTTTGCCGGGCTGGTGCCTCCTGATGAGGTCTACCGTTATATTGCCCTGATGGATATGCTGGTGCATTTATCCCTGCGCGAAGGCCTGCCGCGCTGTGTTGTCCAGGCGCTGGCTTCAGGGAAACCGGCCCTCGGCTTTCAGCTTGACGGGACGCCGGAAGTAATCATTGACGGTGAAACCGGATACTGTGCGCAGGCGAAGGATGTCAAGACCGTGATCGCCAGTGCCGTGCATATTTTGAGCAACCCTGAACTGGCTGAACGCATGGGCGCCAACGGCAGAAAACTCGTGGCGGAGAAATTCGACTGGCACAAGATGGCTGATATTCTGGAAAGAGAGTATCTTGAACATTTAAAAACGCGCGGTATGTAGTTCTCCCTTCAGGCGGAACCGGTAAGGTTCCCCTCTGCTGAAACTTCCGCTTAAAAGCGGTATTGCAGACGCGGGAAGTACAAATACCGGAATCCTCATTAATGGCGAGACGCCGGTTTCCGGGACGAAATTGAAATAGCAAGTTAATTTTTAATAAAATTTATTACAGATTCAGGATAATGGTTGAACAGAAATTAGAAAGGCTTTTGTCTGTCCTGCGGGATATGGGAAGCGCCGCGATCTGTTTTTCGGGGGGGGCTGACAGCACGTTTCTGGCGGCGGCCGCCGCCGGGGTTCTGGATGCCGGAAAATACCTGCTGGTGCATGTTTCTTCTGAAATGACTCCCCGGTCCGAAACCGCTTTTGTGAATGCGTGGGCCGCGGAAAACGGTTTGCCGCTGAAAGTGGTCGAATTTGACCCGCTTGCCGATGACGATATTGCCGGGAACGGTCCGGAACGTTGTTACTACTGTAAAAAAGCTTTGTTGAACATCGTTTGCTCCGAAGCTGAAAAAGCGGGCTTGAAATATGTCGTTGACGGTATGAATGCCGATGATCTCGGAGATTACCGGCCCGGAACCCGTGCCGCAGATGAAAAAGGCGTCCGGCATCCTTTACTGGAAGCCGGACTGAACAAGGCGGAAATCAGGATTTTAGCCGAACGCCGGCGGCTGCCGAACTGGAATATGCCGCCGTCGGCCTGTCTGGCGTCCCGTTTGCCTTGCGGAATGCGGCTGACTTCCGAGCGTCTCCGGATGGTGGACAGAGGTGAGGAATTTCTCCGGCAGTTAGGGTATCATGGTTGCCGGGTGCGCTGGTTCGGGGAAGCGGCGAAGCTCGAACTCCGGCCGGAAGATTTTGTTTCGGCGGCGGAAAACGCGGAATTGATAGTTGAAAAATTATCTGAAACGGGCTTTAAAAAAGTTCTGCTCGATTTGGCGGGATATACCCGCGGCGGCGGGCAGAATCCGGAATGAGAACAGCGTATTCCATTAATATAAATAAACAGGGAAAAGGAATGGAATTTTTAGGTAAAAATTATTTGCTCCGGAACCGGGCCGGACTCGAAATTTATGACGCAATAAAGGATTTGCCGGTGGTTGACCCTCATAATCACGCCAATGTCCGGGAAATAGCCGAAAATGACAATTATCCGAATGTCTGGCAGTTGTTTGCCGCCACTGACCATTACGTCTGGGAAGTACTGCGTAAACGCGGTATTCCGGAAGAATATCTTACCGGCGATAAGTCTCCCAGGGAAAAATGGCTGAAACTGGCTTCGGTTTTTCCTGAAACAGTCGGCAATCCGGTTTATGAATGGGTTCATCTGGATCTGAAGCGTTACCTGGGTATCGATACTTTGATCGGGCCAGAAACCGGGGAGAAAATATGGGAAGAAGCCAATGCCGTACTGGCGCGGGACGATAAACGGCCTCAGCAACTGCTGGCCGAAATCGGGGTTGAGGTAATGTGTTCCACGGATGACCCGGTGGATTCGCTCGAATATCACCGCCGGCTTGAAGCAGGTCTCGGCCGCAAACTTGTCCGTCCCACCTGGCGCCCGGATAAAGCCATGAAAATCGCCAATCCCGGCTGGCGCGAATATATGGATAAATTAGCGGAGCGTTTCGGAATGAAACTTGATTCCGTTCATGACCTGGTAAAGGCCTTGAAGCTGTCTCACGATTATTTCGCGGAACACGGCTGCGTCGCGAGCGATCACGGTGTGGAAGTGCCTTTCAGCGGCGACGCCGACCCGGCCGATGCCGATACCGCGTTCTGCAAGGCCATGGACGGCAAGGAACTGACGGTTTCGGATACGCATGAATTTATGAGTTATATTTTCGGCAAAGCCGCGGAAATGAACGCCGAAAAGGACTGGGTGTTCCAGATTCATATGGGGGCGGTTCGGGATGTCCGCGCCTGTTTGTTCGCTAATCTCGGTCCGGATACCGGCGGGGACGTCTGTAATTATTATCAGGATCATTTGACGCCGCTGCAGGGTTTTCTGAACCGTTTTGACGATAAATTGAAAGTAGTCTTATACTGCCTCGACCCGATGCATCAGCCGATGCTGGCTGCCATGTCCCGCGCTTTCGGCGAAAAGGTCCGCCTGGGTTCGGCGTGGTGGCTGTGCGACAACCCTGTCGGCATGCGCCGTCAGCTTGAATATATCGGTTCGGTCGATGTCCTTTCATGTTTTGCCGGTATGGTTTCCGACTCCCGCAAACTTCTCTCTTACGGTTCGCGTTTCGAGATGTTCCGGCGGGTGCTGGCGGATGTGCTCGGTGAAATGGCGGAAATTGGGCAGGCGCCCGTTGAACTGCTGATCAAACTGGCAATTGAGATGTCATATGCCGGGCCGAAAAGGTTTTTCAATCTGTAGCTTATGTGCCGTGGAAGCACGGTTAGGGACAACTGGGGCTTGGGATATTGCGAAAAACGCCCCTGTTCCCAGGGGCGTAAAATATGGTATCAGGAGGAAATTATGGTGAAAGAATTAACTGTGGAAGATATCCGGAATATTTTGAACCAGATGGGCGAAAAAGCCCTGACGGCTTCACGCGCGCTGGCGCTTTTGAGTCCGGAGGCGAAAGATAAATGCCTCCAACAAATGGCCGACGCCATTGAAGGTGCGGCGGAAGAAATCAAAGCCGCCAACCAAAAGGACTTAAAGACCGGGAAAGCCAAAGGTCTTTCCGATGCCATGCTTGACCGTCTGGAGCTGACCGATGCCAGGATCAAGGCCATGGCGGATGGCTTGCGTACGGTTGCCGTCCTTGACGATCCGGTCGGCAGGAAACTTTCGTCCACCGTCCGCCCCAACGGAATACGGATAGATAAAATTTCAGTCCCGATCGGGGTTATCGGTATTATTTTCGAGTCCCGTCCGAACGTGACGGTTGATGCGGCCGGGTTATGCCTGAAAGCCGGTAACGCGGTTATCCTGCGGGGCGGTTCCGAGGCGATAAATTCCAACCTGACGCTGGCGCACTGTCTTAATCGCGCCGGGGTTATCGCCGGACTGCCGGACGGCGCGGTGCAGTTGATTCCGGTAACCGATCGCCGGGCAGTGGGGCAGATGGTGAAAATGGACCAGTATATCGACCTTATAATCCCGCGCGGCGGGGAAGGTTTGATCCGGGCGGTGGTCGAACAGTCAACCATTCCGGTCATTAAGCACTATAAAGGGGTCTGTCATCTTTATGTGGACGCCGATGCCGATCTGGATATGGCCCTGCGGGTTACGGAAAACGGCAAGTGTCAGCGCCCCGGCGTCTGCAATGCGCTGGAAACTCTGCTGATCAATGAAAAAATAGCGGATAAATTTGTTCCGCCCTTTGTCGAGGTCATGCGCCGAAATAAAGTGGAACTGCGCGGCGACAGCGCGTTTTGCGCAATGGTGCCGGAAGCAAAATATGCTACAGAGGAAGATTATTATACCGAATATATCGATTTGATCTTTTCCGTAAAGCTGGTCCCCGATACGGCGGCGGCGATTTGGCATATAAACCATTACGGTTCGCATCACAGCGACGCCATAATTACCGAAAACCCGGAAAATGCGGAAATGTTTCTCCGCGGCGTCGATTCGGCGACGGTTTACCATAATGCTTCCACCCGTTTTACGGACGGTTTCGAATTCGGAATGGGGGCGGAAATCGGCATCAGTACCGATAAACTGCACGCCCGCGGCCCGATGGGGCTGGAGGAGTTGACCAGTTACAAATATATCGTTTACGGTAACGGCCAGATCAGGACGTAGGCCGTGGGAAGTGGATTGCAGAATTGACTAAGAGGAGATAGGTTGTTATGGCAAGAGTTAATTTGAAAAGTGGAAAAGTAATTGAGGAAGAAGAATTTAAAAGTTCAACTCCGGAAAAAGAATTACAAAAATATATTGAAAAATATCTTTATTCATTTTTTCAAAGTTATCTTTTGAAAAGTTTCTATAAAATACCTGGTGGAGAAATAGATACGCTAGCGATTACGGATGATGGAAGACCTTGCATAATTGAATACAAGCATAAAACTGATGATAGAATTATCAATCAGATTGTTTTTTATTATGACTGGTTAAAAGAACGTTCTACAAAATATGAATTTGAAAGGATTGTCAAAGAAAATAAACAAACTTCTGAATTTGAGGTTAACTGGAATGAAGTACGTTTAATTACTATAGCAAAAAAATATTCAAAATGGGACATCAGTTTAATTAAACATCTGGATACTAATATTGAATGCTTTTCATATTCATATCATAAAGATGAGCTTGATATTCATTTAGACCCTATTATTAATCAATATAAGAAGATAAATATCGGCACTAATTCCAATTCAAATAACAAGGTTGTTACTCTTGATGATCATAGAAAAAAGGCAAGCAAGGATTTTAAACAAATTTTTGACAATTTCAGAAGAGAAGTTCTGAATTTAGGAGAGAATATTGAAGAAGGATATCTTCCTGAATATATAAAATATGTTGTTAATACTATATTTCTTGAAGTTCATGTAAGAAAAAATTGGTTGCTTTTATATCTGCGTATAAATAAAGATAATTTTAATGATCCGCAGAAAATGTCTGAAGATATTTCGCATTTAGGCTGGCCGGTTACAAGAAAGATAAAATTTGATAAAAATTCTGATATTAAAGCTGTAATAGATTTGATAAAACAAGCTTATGAATATCAAATATAAAAATTATATTATGGTGTTGCAACAATGATTTATTTCCTGAGAGTGAAATGCAAGCCATATCGGCGGAGATGGTTTTGAAGTTCCCTTTCAGGGAACGGAAATTGATGCTGTATTAACCCACCGCGTTGCAGTGGGCTACGTTGAGAAACCCCTTTGGGGTTATGTTAATCGGAATTTGTTCCCCGAAAATTTGCAGGTGGTAAGGCCATTGCCAGGCTTATGAACGTTAATTGGAATTTATTCCCTGAAAGGGAAATTCACCGTAGCCCAAGGCAGCGCCTCGGGTAGGAATATAAAACAAAAAACGTTCCCTGAAAGGGAACTTCAAAGGGAAACCGATATATGGCGTAATCATTTTTTCAAATGTACGGACATCTTATATTCAGTACCCAGGGCCACGTTGAATATCTGGATGATAAAATACGCGTTAGAGTTCATTCGTATATGGCAACGCTCCTCCGTAATATGAATTGTTCTTATGTTCATGTTGGAGGCACTGAAGACCATGTGCATATTTTATTTGACTTGGGGAAAACTGATTTGCCGGTAAATATTATCGGCAAAGTGAAAAAAGAAAGTTCTAAATTCATCAAGACTCTTGGTAAAAATTATGAAGATTTTTACTGGCAGGGCGGATATGGTTTGTTTTCTGTCAGTCCTTCAAGTAAAGTTAAAGTAGCTGATTACATAAGTTCACAAATTGAGCATCATAAGAAAATGTCTTTTAAAGAAGAATTTCTTGCGTATTTGAAAAAGTATACTTTATTAGTCTGAAAATTTGACAATATGTTAAAAACTTTTGACTAAATTTTCAAAGTGTAGCCACGGCTGTCCCTAGCCGTGCGTCACATAACTGCGCCCTTGGAGACAGGGGGCGGCTACACCGTTCCCGAACGAATAAAAAGTTAATAATTCAACCTAAAACAGTATATAATATAGATTACGAACCTGAATACCTTTGGGACTGAAAGGGGCGAGGTTCCCTTTCAGGGAACGGTTTTTTTTGGGGGGGGGGGAACCCACCGCGTTGCGGTGGGCTACGTTGAAAACCCCCCTTGGGGGTTTGGAAAAGATTAATTTTCCCGGAAAGGGAGTTACAGCGTAGCTCGGGGCTATCCGTTAAGAACTCCCTGTTGATGAAGAAATTAATTTTCCCTGCGAGGGAAATTCACCGTAGCCCAAGGCAGCGCCTTGGGGTGAATATGAAAATAAAACAACGTTCCCTGCAAGGGAACTTCAAAACGCGAAAAGGAATCATCGATGAGCAGACAGAAAATCGCTTTTTTTATCTTTCTGGTTTCTACCGGTTTGTTTCTGGCCGGACTGCAGAATACGGAGTTCGTCAAAATAAACTGCCGTTTCGGCTTGTTTATCCATGAAATGGCTGAAAGTCCGCTGGGGCCGTTTCCGTTGCTGTATGGAGAACCGTATTGCGATTATCTTTCAATTCATACGTATTTGATGTACCTGGCCTCGTTCCTGGGGGGAGTGACAATGCTGACCGCGACTTTGCCGAGCGCCCTGGCAGGCGGCGGGGTTATGAGTTTTACTTACCTGATCGGCGCGCGGAAGTCAAATAAGTTCGGTCTGCTGGCGGTTTTGCTGCTGGCTTCAAGCTATGAGTTTTTGAATATCGCCCGCGCGCCGTCGCCGGATATGTTTGTGGCATTCTCGAGTATTTGCGCCTTTTACCTGATGTACACTTCGGAGCTGGAAAACAAGGCACTTCGTTTGTTATTTCTGCCGCTGCTGTTCGTTATCGGGTTCGCCATGCGGGGGCCGATCGGGGCGGTTATCCCGGTCGGGGTGGTTTTTATTTATTACCTCAGCGCCCGCCGCTGGAAGACCGCCGTTGCCGGCGGAGTTCTGGGAACCCTGGTGCTTTCCTGCTGTCTTATGCTGCTGATCATAGCCGTTTACCGGTATGGCGGCCGGGAACTGGTCAAGACTTTTCAGGAAACTCAGATCGGCAGCCGCATGTCGAAGGGAAAACCGGTCTGGTTTTATTTTACCAATGCGATGGGGGCTTACGCCCTGGCTTATCCGCTGGCTTTTTTGGTGATGGGCGTTTATGCCTGGAGCGAAAGGAAAAAATACTTTGCGGAAGCCTCTCCTGACAGCTATGCCGCTTTGCGGCAGCGCCTTACCGGCTGGCTGCTGGTCATCGTTCTCGGCATGAGCATTCCCGGCACCAAGCATCTGCGTTATATTGTCGCGGCGATACCGGCCGCGGCTCTGCTGGCGGCGTTTTTGTTCGTCAACCCGGACCGGCTGCTGCTGTTTCAAAAAATACGCGACTGGTTACTCAAAATATGCCGGTTTGTTCCGTTTGCGGCGCTGGGAGCTGTGGCGGTCGGGGCAATTGTGCTGAAAATATTGAAAACAGATATTCCGGTTCCCATTTTTCTGCCTGCCATAGTTTTTCTGGTGATCGGTTTCGCCATGTTCGGCGGCATGCGCAAAATCAAGGGAATAGACAAGCTGATGTTCACTGTAACTTTGACTGTGATGAGCTTTCTGGTGATAAAAATAATGCTTATCGAACCGATTGAGAATTACAGCGAGTCTTCATATGAATTTGTGAAAAAGGTTGAAAGCCTGCGCCCGGCCGGCGGTAAATTGTGTTTCTGCGGAATCGACCGTGACGGGGAAGCCTTGAAATACCTGATCAATCTGCCACGGAACCGGTATTATATTCCGGTTTTTGTCGGCCTGGGAAAAAATGAGGAACTGCTGAAATTGCCGACCGGTACCCTGATCGTTTTCAAATCCAATAAAATAAAATCCGTTAAGCCG
>JAQUOK010000086.1 GCA_028717165.1 Victivallaceae bacterium
CATAATATCTATGTCCTCCAGCCACGGCTGTCCTCAGCCGTGCCGGGCTTAAACTATGGACAGCAAAAGATAGCCGAACAGAGCCAGGAACTCTAAGCATGCCCCAAAAGGACACAATAAATAAAAATATCCCTTTTAGGGTCACCTTTTAAGCCACCCCTTTGAGGGGTGGTTGTTAACTATACTTTAAAGTTTTTCCCCGAAACCGCGTTTTGGGGAAGCCTGGTCATAATATTCGCGGGCTTTCGGAATCAGGGTTTTCATTTCATCGAGCCGCTTCTTGCTCATCGGGTGCGTGGACAGCAGTTCGAAAAGCCGCTGGTCGTTGTCGTTTTTGCCGAATTTCTCCCAGAAACTGACCGCCGCGCGCGGGTAATAACCGGCTTTCGCCATCAGTATCAGGCCGATATAATCGGCTTCATATTCATGTACCCGGCTGTAAGGCAGAATGGCGGCGACATTCGAGACCAGCCCGAAAGCGGTTACGAACATTGGTTCCTCGGTGGCGTAGGATACGGCTTCCGAGCCTATGGTCTGGAGCAGCCCGTGGCTCATTCTTTCTCCCCCGTGACGCGCCAGCGCGTGGCTTATTTCATGTCCGACGACAGTCGCCAGTTCCGCATCATTGGCGGTAAAGTCGAACAGGGAACTTGTCGCTCCCACTTTGCCGCCCGGCAGGCAGAAGGCGTTGGCCTGCCGGCTGACAAAAACCCTGAATTCCCAGCGGTATTCCGGTTTTCCGGAGACCGCCGCAATGTTTTTACCGACCCGGAGAAGGGCGGCATTGTGTTTTTTATCCGTGGAAATCTGGGCTTCGGCGAGCATTTTTTCCCAGGCCTGTCTTCCGAGTTCGTTTTCCGTCTGTTCGCTGGTAAGCAGCAGTCTTGAGCGTTCGGTATAAGGTACTGACGAACAGCCGCACAGAAAAGCGATATTAACCGCTGTTGCTAATAGAATAAACCGTTTCAGAAGCTTTTTCATAATGCGCCTTGTATTTAAAAAACACGGACGGACACGGACGAATATGGTTAAACATCAGCCTATGATCTGATTGTCTCCGGCGGAGAGGAATACGCCCTGGAAGTTCATTTTGAGGGCTTCCGGATTGTCGGAGTATTCCAGCGCATCCTCTTCCGAAATGATCCCGTCATTCACCAGGCCGAGCAGGCTCTGGTTGAAAGTCATCATCCCGTCGTTCTTCCCGGCGGCGATTGCCGCGGACAACTTATCCAGTTTGTTTTCGTGCAGGAGTTTATAGACTATTGGCGTATTGAGCATAATCTCCGCGGTCGGCACCCGTCCGTCCTCAACCGCCAGCGGTACGAGGCGCTGTGAAATAACCGCGTGAAGATTGTTGGCCAGGGCTTCCCTTATGGGCTGCTGTTCAGACTGTTCATAGAAGTCGAGAATACGGTTTATGGTCTGGGAAGCGTTGGAGGCATGCAGGGTGGTGAAGACCAGATGCCCGGTGTCAGCGGCCTGGAGGGCGGCTTCGAAACTGAATTTGTCACGCATTTCACCGATCATGACAACGTCGGGATCCTGGCGCAGGACGTGCTTCAGGGCACTGGCAAAGCTGACCGTATCAATACCCACTTCGCGTTGTTCGAAGTAGGAATTCTTATCAGTGAACTCATATTCAATCGGGTCTTCGATCGTGATTATATGCTTTGAAAAAATATTATTGATATGTTCAAGCATTGCCGCCAGAGTAGTCGATTTCCCGGAGCCGGTGGTACCGGTAAGGATAATAATTCCGCGCGGGGCTTCGGCAATAGTCTGGATAATGGCCGGCAGCCCAAGCTGTTCGATCGTCATCAGCTGGTTTTTCACCCAGCGGAAATTTATTCCGGTTATGTTGCGCTGGCGGTGAATATTGACGCGGAAACGCCCGATATCGTCTTCGAAATGCGAAAGGTCGAGGTCGCCGGTTGCGGTGAATTCCTCAATTTGTTTTTCGGTGGCGATCTGCTCTATGAACCGCTGAATAATTTCACTGTCGGGGGAATAGTCGCTGACGATCATTTCGCCGTTGATACGAAAAGCTACCGGACTGTTTTCCTTGATATGAACGTCGGAAGCGTCCGAACTTACGGCTTTCTCCAGGATGTTGCGTAAAAGTGTTGTAGACATTATTCCCTCCGGTTTATAAAAGTTTATTCAGGATATACGCTCATTAAATCGAGCATTTCACGAACCGCCTGATCAATGCCGACAAATACCGCGCGGGCAATAATGCTGTGCCCGATATTCAGCTCATGCAAATGCGGAATTTCCAGGATAAGGTCGATATTATCATAATTAATGCCGTGTCCGGCATTTACTTTCAGGCCCATTCCGGTCGCCGCTTCCGAGGCTTTGATAAGGCGCTTGAGTTCTTCCTGTTGCGTTTTGCCTTCCGCATTGGCGAACGCCCCGGTATGCATTTCAATATATTCGCAGTTGGTTGCTTTGGCCGCTTCGATCTGCGCCTTGTCGGGATCGATGAACAAACTGACGATAATTCCATTTGCCTGCAAACGTTCAGTCGCCGCCTTGACCGCCGCAAAGCGGCCGATTACGTCCAGGCCGCCTTCCGTGGTGAGCTCTTCCCGTTTTTCAGGCACCAGGCAGGAGCTGTGCGGTTTCAGTTCGCAGGCGATCTTTATCATTTCCTCAGTAACCGCCATTTCCATATTCAAGCGCCGGACATTGGCCTTGAGCCCGATCATGTCCCGGTCGTTAATGTGGCGGCGGTCTTCGCGGAGATGAGCGGTAATTCCCCAGGCGCCGGCTTTTTCGCAGAGAAGCGCCGCTTCCAGCGGATCCGGATAGGTAATTTTACGCGCTTCGCGGACGGTTGCCACGTGATCGACATTTACACCCAAATTAAGCATTTGTCAGCCTCATTTAGTTAAAGTATGAACCCCCTGATGCGGAAGCTCTGTTCCGCAAACCCTTTTTTAACTTACGACAGGTTCATAAATTATTCAAACCGGAAATAAGCTGCTCAAAGAGATTTATCTCATTTTCAACAATCTCCGGATTTCTGAAAACCGGAGCAAAAACGACTCTCAGTTCCAGGCTGCGCCTGCGGAAATATTCCAGCCACGGTTCCAGCGATCTGCCGACCAGGCGGTTGCCGGTCTCCGGTTCATAGACGAAGCGCAGCAGTACCGTATCAAATTCAAGCCACCGCATGATTTCATCGGGAGAAAAATTCTTGCCGGCAAGTTCGTGAGGATGGATGTCGACGGAGAATCCAGCCTGCGGGAGCATCTGCTGTTTCAGAAATTCCAGATATTGTTCCGCGGATTTCACCGGTTCCGGGAACGGGACACGTACCGGAAACAGCAGTTTGCAGCCGGAATGATAAAAAGAATGACTGAAAGAGTTTATGAATTCTCTGAGCTCCGCCGCGGCTTCAGGATTGTCAAAACCGCGTTCGACGGCGAAATCAAGCAGGATGCCGCTGCTGTGGAGTTTACCCGCTTCCGCGACCAGTTTGCATAAATACGATTTCAGATCATTCCTGATGGAGACGGGCTGGCTGATGATTTCCCGTGATACGGTCGGGTCAAGCATATCCCGGAAAAAAAGTTCGGAAATACGCGGATAAGAGAGTTTCAGTTGTTTTTTGCCGAGCGGCAAAAGCAGGAAGCCGGGCAGTTCGAGCAGATAAAAGCATTTCGGCAGGGCAAGAGGCAGGCCCGCTTCCGAATCCAGAGTAGTGAAACTTATGCCCCAACTGATATCTTTCCGCATTTACCAGCCTGCTTTTATAAGTTTTTCCATATTTATTTCCGTACCTGCTTCCCGGTTCGTGAAACAGGCCAGTTGCCGACAGACGTATTTACCCAGCAAATCGGCTTCCAGGTTTATAATATCGCCTTCACGGCGCTGTCCAAGGGCGGTTTCCGCCAGCGTTACGGGAATTAAATGCACTGAAAAACTGTCGGTGCCGATATCGACCAGGGTCAGGGATACGCCGTCGAGGCAGATGCTGCCTTTGGGCGCCATATACGCTTTGAGCTCTTCCGGCAAAGCGACCCGGTATTCGATGTCGTCGCCGCGTTTCCGCATTCCGAGGAATCCGGCGGCAGCGTCGATATGCCCGGTAACTATATGCCCGCCCAGCCGGTCGCCGACCCGCAGCGCCCGTTCCAGGTTGACCAGGCCGCCGATTTCAAGGGAACCGAGATTAGTGCGTTGCAGAGTTTCTTCGAGGGTATGGAATTCAAGCGTGCCATCGGCATTCCGGCTTTCCAGGGTCAGGCAGGCACCGTTGACGGCAATGCTTTCGCCGCGCGTGAGCCCTTCAAGTTTTTTGCGGGGGCGCAAGCGCAGTTTTCCGGCTTTGCCGTTAATATCCCGTCCGCATATTTCCGCGGTCGTTTCAATCAGTCCTGTAAACATATTTTTAATCCTTATTCTAGACGATATATCCTGAAATAATAATGTCATCACCGGCGATTTCAAGTTTGTAGTCGCGAAGATATTTAGCCTGGTCGAGGCTTAAGGGATTTTCTCCGCCGATTACGGAGCGGCTGTCTTTGCCGCCGAGGATTTTGGGGGCGACATGGAATTCCACCTTATCGACGATCCCGGCGTTCAGAGCTGCTGCGGCCAGTTCTCCGCCGCCTTCGATCAGTACCGCGGTGATGTTTTCTCTGCCCAGACCATGCATTAATTTATGCCATTCCCTGGGGGAATAAGGGCTTACCGCCCGTGCCGAACCGTCCGGAAAATATTCCAGCAGGTCTTTGTCTTTCATTGTAAGCGTCGCGATCAATTTCAGCGGCTGCCGCCAATCCGGTCCCGCATCGCGGACGATCAGGCCGGGGCGGTCCCTGCGGACGGTTTCGCCGCCGACCATGATGGCGTCGCACCACTTGCGCAGGCGCTGAACTCTTTGCCGCGCGGCAGGACCGGTAATCCATTTCGATTCGCCGTCGGCGGTAGCGATCTTGCCGTCCAGGGTCATCGCCATTTTCAGTATAACAAAGGGTTTTTTACTGGTGATCCATTTGAAAAACGCTTCGTTGAGTTTGTCGCAAGCTTCTTTTTCTATCCCGGAAACCGTTTCGATGCCGGCTGCTTCAAGTACCTGCAGGCCTTTCCCGGCATGGGCCGGGTTGGGATCGACGGAGCCGACGAAAACCCGTTTAATCCCGGCATCAATAATGGCCTGCGTGCAGGGCGGAGTTTTCCCGAAAGTGGAACACGGTTCAAGAGTAACGTAAATATCCGCGCCGCGGGTTTTTTCCCCGGCATCTTTTAAAGCGTTGATCTCAGCGTGAGCTTCTCCCGCGCGCTGGTGATAACCGCGCCCGATAACCTTGTCATTTTTAACGATCACGGCGCCGACCATCGGATTGGGGCTGGTTCGGCCCCAGGCTTTTTCTGCCAGCCGGAGCGCTTCCCGCATGTATTTTTTCGCATTCATATCGATAACCGGTATTGTTTGTCCATACTATATTGGGCCAGGATTCAAAAACAAGCGGAAAATATAAATCAGGCGGCTTAACGGTCAGAATACGCTTGAATATTTATTTTTTTCTTTCAAGTATGGTTATTAGCGGGTGATCAATTATTTTTTCTCATATAGTAAATGCCAAAAAATCAAATTTATATGTAAGAAACGTTTCAGACAGGAGTAAAGCTTCATGAGACTTACCTGCTGAAACATTTATTGGATATCAATATCCCGCAACATTAAGTATTTTTTAACGTAAAATACTGTGCGCCGTGGGCCGGTACCTCGACAAATAACCCTTCGGCAAATTTCCCCAGGTTTTTATTTGCCCAGACATCCCGGACCGGCTTTGTCCCGGTAATTTTCAAATCCTTCCACTCTATTCCCGCTTCAGCGGGAAATTCAGAACGGTTGAAAAACGCCAGCGCGATATCACCGTTATAAAGGCGCCTTTTATATACCGCCGTATGAAAAACAACCTCGCCCTGCTCGTCTGTCTGCCGTATTTCCTTAACGCAATGCCCCTGTTTTCCCAACGGATCCTGGTTTATCGCAAGAACTTCGTCATTACAGAGAAGCCTGACGGTAAAATCATCAAGCCTTGACAAATCACACCCCGCCAGCAGCGGCGCCGCCAATATTGACCATAAAGTAATATGCGTGATCTGCTCATCCCGGGTAAGAAGATTGCCGACTCCCTTGTCCCAGGGCCAGCCCAACTGGCCGACAACGAGCATATCCGGATCATTCCAGTGGCCGGGCCCCGCGTATTTAACCCATTTGTCCTGGGTAAAGCCTATACAGCTCATCCCCTTGTAATCGGGAGTATCTTCCCAATGATCGGTAATATCTTTCGTCGTCCGCCAGCAGTTGGCATATCTGGAAAATTCCGCCGCATATTTGATCGGGCCGTTATTGGACAAGCTGTAGATTATATCCCGTCCGCATGCCCTTAAGGCATCATACATGTCCTTTATCTCAATAAGTTCCCATTTCGTCCAGTCGTATTTAAGATAATCAAAGCCCCATTCGGCCCACTGCGCGGCATCTTCATAATGGTAGGCATGTTCTCCGAAATATAATCCCTTATACTTATAATCCGGCATATTGCACCGAACACATTCGCCATCCGAACCTCCGATATGACCGGCATAGGATTTTACCCACGGAGTCGAATATATTCCCGCTTTCAACCCCAAAGAATGAATAAAACCACACAAGCTTTTCATGTCCGGGAACCTGCTGTTGGACTGCAAGGCGTTTGATTCCGGGTCACGTTCTCCTTGCCAGCCGTCGTCTATATTTATATAAGTATATCCATGCGCGGCCATACCCGATGACACCATGGCTTCTGCCGCCGCCCTGATTTTCAGATCATCGATATTGCTGCCGAAACAATTCCAACTGCTCCAGCCAAGAGGAGGCGTTAACGCAAGTGTTTCTCCGATGACTATATTCAGTTCGCGGACATTTTTCCCGTGAATATTTTCAGCGTTCAGCAGAATATGGTGTTCACCTTCTTTTTCCAACTTGCCTGTAATTATTCCTCGCTCCGGATTTATGATCAAGCCCCGCGGCAGCCCCTCTGCCGAAAACACAAGCGGCCTTGCTCCGACACATGCCAGCGGCAGGTAAAAATGCTTATTCGCCCTTGCCCCGTATCTTAATGGAGAATGGAGCACAGGTGCGCCTTCATTCCAGGGAGCAATTTTACTGATCCGGGTTTGAACTGAATTATTATTCATCTTCTTTTTCCTTAATATTTCTTTTTATAAATTATGATTTTTTAAAAACCTTTTAACTTCATGAAATTTTTACAGTCAGTGAATTTTATATTCCCTTTTTTATCTGCAAGGTCGACCCGGCAAATATATTCTCCAGGCGGCAGATTATCGATATCCATGGAAAAAATATTAGAAGATTTTAGCGGGGAAATAAAATCCCTTTTTTCGAATATCGGAGTTCCAGTATTTGAATTGATAAAAATATTAAGACGCAAGTCTGAAAAAGACTTTTCCGTCAAGTTCAGGACAATCCGGCCCTGTAAAACATTTTTATCGCCGGGCAGATATAATTGATCGGCAAGCAAGAACTTAAACGAGCCGGCTTGAATCAGCAGCGGGATCCTGAAACAGGACAATAACTTTTGCCGGTCCGAAACATCGTTTATGGCCAGCTCCAGCAGGTTTTTGCCGCTTGCTTTGAACTCGAAAGGCAGCCTGATCTTTTCCGGTTTGCCGGCGCGGAGAACTTTATCAGACGATTCCGAAAAAGACTTTCCCCCGGAAGGCGTAATTTTTAACGTAACCTTGATTTTTCTGTCGACATTCGCCTCATTTTTCAGATCAAGCAGGAATTCGTTTTTCCCGGTCACCGGTTCAAAGCCGTAATCCAGGATCAGCAGTTTTTCGTCATTAATGACCAGGCTGCCGAATTTTTCCGGCTGATGAAATGTTCCGGTCAAGGGTGCCCAGGAAATAACTTCAGAGGTGATTTTAGGGTTGGCCGGAGATTTGCGAGTCCTGGTAAAATTAACGCCCCAGATATCATTCCTTGTGCGGGGAGAAATTTTTGTCAATGGAATTGCCGCTTCCACTGTCCATGAATCATTTTGACGTATAGCCGCGGTTTTCGCCTCAGAGTTCCAGAAGCGGTCATGAAAATTACCGCTGACCCTGGCATCATAAACGATACCGGCGCTGTTTATGATCAAGTGGTAATAGCCGCTTTCATTTTTTTCCGAGTCGATAAATATTTCCACACAGTCGTCCGTCCAGATTTTGCCGTCACTGTCTTTTGGGTTTATCGTTATTTTAGACATGACAGGTTCCATGCACAAAAACGCAATATACAGGTTGTCCCGGTCTTTAGTAATATAAGCTTCGCTTTTAACTTCCGGTCTGGAATTTTTTTTATCGTTCAAAAATAAAAGTTTTGCTTTGGCGGCATCCTTCCAGGCCGGATCATTTAAATTTCCGTCGATTTCAGGCGCGGTTTTACAATTATGCAAATAAATATGGCGGTTAAGGCGCATAATCGGGGCGGAAGTTTCAGTCCCGGCCTGACCTGTGAATGCGACCATAAATCCAATACCTGACAACAAAAAAGAAAACGGCAGTGCTAAAATTTTCATATATTTTCTCATTGTTTTAATTTACCGATTTTAAGTATTCCACAGCGTACATTATATCTGATATTTGCTGGGTTCCCGTTATTTCTCTTTCGACGATAAACGGCCCTGAATATTTTTTTTCTTTGAGTTTCAGGAGGAATGCAGGGAAATTAACCTGCCCGCTTCCTATCCTGACTTCCTTCCCTAATTGCATCGGATCAGCAGGATACAGCCCGTCTTTGACATGCACGCATTTTACATATTCACCGAGAATATCCAAGGCATCAACGGGATTTCCTTTACCGTACAGGATCAGGTTTGCCGGATCCAGATTGACGCCGATATTT
>JAQUOK010000087.1 GCA_028717165.1 Victivallaceae bacterium
GTGACCGCCTGGCCGGAGCCGACTTCCCCGGCGTCCACTTTGTCATTTCTGAAATCGGCTTCGCCAAGCTGGCGGTTCTCATATCCTATCTGGCGATAGGATTCAATGGCGTCCTTGTTGAATTCAACCTGGATTTTTACATCCCTGGCAATTTCCCGGAAACGCGCTTCGAACTGCGCGGTAAAGAGTTCCTCCGCCTCCCGTTCGCTGTCCAGGAAAACATAACTGCCGTCGCCGAGCGAAGCGACTTTTTCCAGAGTGTCGTCATCGCCGTCGCCGCCGAGTCCGATCACTATATTGGAAATGCCGCGCCTGCGGGCGGCTTCTATCTGCGCGGTTATTTTGCCTTTGCCTGCGGCGGATAATTCGAAAATACCGTCGGAAATTATGATTATGCGGTTGGCGCCGCCGGACAGAAAATGTTTGCCCGCAAAATTGTAAGCGGTGGAGATGCCCTCCGCAAAATCCGCCACTCCATGCGGGATTACCCCCGCCAGCGCGGCCAGCAGTTCCCGGCGGTTGTTTTCATTGAGTATCCTGCCTTCCAGTACCGGAGACGTGCTGTCGCCGCAGAGCAGGAGCGAAACGTAATCGGATGAACGGAGTTTTTCCAGAAGCATGGCCAGAGCCTTTTTAGCCAGTTCCATACGGTCTTTAACCGCCATTGAACCGCTGGTGTCGAGCAGGATGGTATAATGCGTCCGTATTCCGGCGCCGGGACCGAGGCGTTTGCCCTGAATACCGATCCTGAACAATGTGTTATTGGGACGAAAAGGAGACGGCGCGGCTTCAGGATAAACGGCAAAGGTCGCGTTTTGGGGAGAGCGGTAGTTGTAATTGAAGTAATTGATGAATTCCTCGGGACGGATTTTAAGCGGTTCGGGGTGTTCGCCGCGTTCAATGTTCTTACGGGCCTGAACATAAGAGGCAGTATCGGTGTCGATCGGGAAGGTGGATACCGGACGCAAAGCGCATTTAATGAAAGGCAGTCCGTTCCTGAAATCCCCAAGTTCTTTTTCCTCTTTCTGAAGTTTCTCAAAGAATTTTTCAATTTTCTTGAGATCTGCTTCCGTCGCCTGAATGCTTATTGTATTTCTTCCGAGAATTCGTATTTCCGCGGGAAGCGGGCATTGATTTTTTGTCAGATATTTTCTTGCGTTGGCGGCAGGGGTCATATTCCAGAGTTTCAGCCTGAGCGTGAAAGTCTTTTGCACTAAAGCTCTTTTTTCGGCGTCAGGTTTTACTTCTTTTTTCGCAACCCGAAGCGCCATCGGGGCGCTGGTAGCAATCCGGCCTTCAGAGTATAATATCTGCCTTTCGGCGCACCGTATATTTTGCACATTGCTTTTTTCCGGGATTTCGGCTTTATCGGCAGCGATACGTCTCAGTCTGGATACGCTGTCGGTTGCTGATACGTCGCCGGAAATGCTTTTCTGTTCCATCCTTAATATTGGAACCCGGTTATCAGCCTCCCGGACAGTGCCGGGTTCAGTTGCTGGTCGGGGAACGGCGGATTGGAGAGAGGATATAACCCGGGATTGTTCCGCTTTTCCGCTTGCGGCAATTGAATAAGCACAGGCGCCTTTAGAAGGTTTCTCGGCGTTTACTCTTTGCAGTTTTTCAAACTGTTTGCGCCTTATTGCAGGAGCTGCTGACGGAACAGCCTCGTCCGCATCGCCAAAGAAATCGGCTTCTTCGGCTTTCTTCACGGAAACGTCTTTTCCGGCATTTTTTTCATCCATTTCTTTTATCCGGCTTTCAAGCTCTTTTTGCTTACGAATGCTTTGTTCGGTAACCCGCCGGGATTTTTCCCTGGCCTGATTCAACGCAGGCAGGAACATCCCGGCAAGGATGCAGCAGATAAAAAGAAGCGCGGCATATTCAACCAGACGCGTGAGTAACAGCGATCTCCGACGGCGTTTTTCCTCATTCATGGCAATGGCGAAAATTTCCGCGCGCCGGTCCGGGGTGAGTTCTTTGGCGAAAGAATCCTGTTCCAGGGTTTCTCTGCCGGATTGCCAGACCTTATTCAGTATCTCGAACTCCTTGCGGCATACTTCGCAGGCGGCGAGGTGTTTTTCCAGTTTCGCCGCCCGGCGCGCTGAAAGTTCTCCGGCAAGCCGGCCGATAATCATTCTGCCTGTGTCTTTGCATTTCATCTTGAGAGAGTCTCCCGGAGATTGTTTTTAAGTTCATTCATGGCGGCATGCAGGATAAAGCCCACATTACTGACGGTCAAATCAAGTATTTCAGCTATTTCCTTATAGGATTTATCATGGTCCAGTTTCAGTACCACAACATCTCTATGGCGCGGTTTCAAAGCGTTTATCGAGCGCCGGATGAGCTTGGCGGTTTCATCTTCCATCAGGGATTTATCCGGCGGACCGGGATTACCGGCACTGTAAATATTTATTTCATCGAGCGTAATTTCAATTTTTCTTTTCTGTGTCTTCAGGATGTTGAAACAATGGTTCCTGAGTACTTTAAACAGCCAGGCGCGGGGATTTCTGATTTTTTCGTTATTGTTCTTTACATATTTTATGAAAGCGATCTGAACCGCGTCCTGAGCAAGGATATCGTCCTGCAATATGCGTCCGGCATAACGCAGCAGCGCCGTCTGATTGTCATCGATGATTGTTTTCAGATCATTTCCGTTTGCCATGGCATTTTCCGCTTTCCGCTGAATTTATTACGCTTCATACAATATGACACCCGAAACAGATATTTATTAGAAAAAAACGTAAAAAAAATGATTTTTTGTATTTCCCCTTCACAACCGTTTATAAGCAGCTTGCGATCTCCGAGCTCAAAAAGCAAGTTGGTTTTACAAACTGCTTTGCATTTCGAATGAGTCTTTTAAGCTCAAATATTTTTATGAATCACCTGCAGATCGCCTAATTTTACCTTGCCGATCATCTCAGCGACGATCGGGCACTTTACGCGCAGGAGAAAAAATATCGGCCGGTCATAATCGCTGAGGGTTTCATAATTTCCCTGGCCTTTGCTGATTACCAGGTCGGCGCTGCGCATTTCATCCATGAATTCTCTGCTGGAGTGCTTCATGGAAACGCCCGGCGTCGTGTCGCCGGTATGGACATAAGGTACGATATCGAGCTCGGAGGCTTTTATTTCATGCGGGGTAATATCATTAAGTATCGGCTCGCCCCTTACTCCCAGGGTGATCTTGCCGCTGTAGCGCTCGATCAGGAGCCGGTCGAAAACCGCTTCGCCGCAGTTGTCGGCCATATAAAATATCTTCCCGGCATTGTCCATACATTTCTTCAGGTGTTTCACCGCATCGGTATCTATGGGCATGTCAAAGACTTCGAGAATCCTTTTTTCCGCGTCTCGAATAGTAAAACCATGAACCCCGTAATCAATAATATTCCCCGCGATGACCAGGCGGACAACGGCTTCGAATTCGTCGTCGCTGTTCTTTATTATTTCGCGTACTTTCGGCATAAGCCGCAGCGCGAATTTCGTGGACATTTCTTTTTCTTCGGCATAGGGGTCGCTGACTCCGGAAGCCGCTTTTATCGCCTGGTGGATCAGCCTGGCCTGTTCCGGCGGCGTCAGGGACATATCGATATTTCCCGCCGCCGCAAGGGTTTTTTTTATCACTTCATGGCGCACCCGGTCATCATCGCTTACCATTTTGGCCACATGAACGGCATGCCCGACCAGGCAGGGTATACAATCAAAAGTAATTTTCATAAAGTTTCCCCGTTTTCGGTTTTCGTAAATTATACCGGAAATTGACAATATCCAGAAAAAACCGGAAAAATATCGAAAAAGCGCTAAAGAAGCATTATATTTAATAGTCTGATCTTATAAAAAACCAGTATGAGAAAAATCAATGGGTCATAATAATGAGAAAATTACTGTTACTGACACTGCTTGTTCTTGTCGGCGGGGCGAGCGGCGCAGATAAAAAAGATAACGTATGCTGCTTTTATGACGAAAGTGAGGTGGTTTGCCCGGTGCGCCTTCCGGAAGGCGCGGGCGGAAACGATTTGACCTGGCAGTTGAGTACGCCGCGCTGGCGGTCCATGGCGCAGGGCAAGGTGAAACGCGAGGCCGGCAAGGATGTCGCAGACATACTGTTGAGGTTTGATAAGCTGAAACCCGGCATAAGTCTGAAATGCAGTCTGGTACTGAAGGATAACGGAAAAATAATCGCCGAGCAGAAAATCATTATTTATTCCCGGGAAATTTTCAGGAATCTCACCGGGAAAATTAAAAGTACCGCGGCATTCCTGCCGGAAGATGAAGTTGCGAAGCTTAACCGGCTCGGCATGGGCTTGCCGGAAAAAGCTTCCTCCGCTTTTGATTCGCCTGAAAATAAACTTATATTCTGTGAAGCGAAAAAATACCTTGATAATATCGGCGTGCTGGAACCTTTGCTGAAACGCGGCGTTACCCTGGTGATACTGGCGCCGGATGATGAAAGCGAAATATTTCTGCCGTTGAGTAATTTTTCGAAAATAACGCTTATTGCCGCCAGGACCGCAAAGGTTAACGGCTCCTTAAGCGTTATCTGCAATAAAGAAAAAATTGCAGTCGCCTGTGCCGGAGGCCGGGGCGATTTAGTAAAAGCAGAATACAATGGCGGAGAAATTGTCATTGTCGCTGCCCAGGTATGCGAAGCTCTGGATAAGTTTCCCGAAGCCGCGTTGCTCGTAAAAGAAAATATAACAAAATAAATGGTGAGATCATAATGAAAAACGAATTCATAGAGCTCGAAGTCGTTTCAAGTTTGGACGGTTCCCGCGAAAAAAATCTCTTTTTTATACCGGAAAATATTGCCGCAGGCGGAAAAGTTCCCCTGGTAGTCTGGCTGCATACCTGGAGCGCCGACCGCTTCAATCAGGTCGTACAACTTGAATTGTGCCGCAAACGCGACTGGGCCCTGCTGCTGCCTGAATTTCGCGGCCCGAACCTCGTTAAAAATCCCCGTGCGCAGGAAGCATGCGGTTCGCAACTGGCCTGTCAGGATATAATTGACGCCGTCGAATTCGTCAAAAACAATTATCCCGTCGATGAAAAAGCCGTTTTTCTGGCGGGCGGCAGCGGCGGCGGGCACATGTCCCTTGTGACCGGAGCCTACAAACCGGAAATGTGGCGGGGGGTAAGTTCATGGTGTCCGATTACGGATGTTGCCCTGTGGCACAGATATTACGGCAAGGGTAACGGTTATGCGCCGCATATGGAGGCCTGCTGCGGCGGAGCTCCGGGAGACAGCCCGGAAGTGGATTACCAGTATTCCAGGCGTTCGCCGATGAGCTATTTGACGAAACTGGCGAAAGTCAATTTGTCCGTACATCACGGGCGTTTCGATAAATCCGTTCCCTGCATACATACGATAAATCTTGCTGTCGCTTTAAACGCCCTGGCTCCTGAAAAATTCTTTTTCGAGATATTCGACGGCGGACACGAGGCCAAATCGGAGTGTGCCTTTGCGTGGTTCGATAAAATACTCGGCAGCAGCGGCAATACCACGCAATTGACCGGCTGACCCCAGACTGTTTGAAAGGTTATTCAAAGACAGTTACTTGTCTTCTTTGACGTCTATTTCAATACCGGATATTTCCGCTACTTCATCTTCGTTTCTTTTATCGTCGGGCGGACTGACTTCGTTCCGGATGGAACAGCTTGTTTTGGTTTCACCGGTACGCATGATATACTTTATCAAAACTATGATGCCGATAAGCAGTACCAGCGCTCCTATTACGCGGTAATACATTTTCATCTCCTTTTTTGAAATTAAGAGAATGTCCTCAATACTGAATAGAATAACGCATATTGCTTTTATAAGCAAGCGCTTTACTGAAATTTAAACGCCGGAACGCGCTTGTTGAGCTTGAAAGATGTTGCGGAAATACTCAGTTTCTGCGGATAAATTACAGCAGCCTGTAAACGATAGACTATTTTTCGGCAAGTATTTTCAAGTTGCCGAACTTGCGGGTTTCCGTCCGGGATCTGTCGTCCGGATTTCTCCTGACGATGAAAATGCCGGTGTCGGGATTGGTTTTGCAGATCCGCTCCGCAAAAGCCGCACCGTTAATAAAAACCGAAGTTGAGAGAAAATCCGCTTTCCCGGCGTCTCCGCAGATTACCGTTACCGAAAGCATATCTTCTACCGGCATTCCGGTTTCAGGGTTCATTATGTGGGTATAATGATGCCCGTTGATGCTTACGTAACGCTCATAATTGCCGCTGGTGGCAACCGCCTGGTCACGCATTGCCAGCCGGGCGCATACCCGGTTGTGCGCCAGAGGATCACGGACGCCTATGATGTAGTATTTTCCCGAACGGGGAGAAGCGCCGAGACAGTACATATTTCCCCCGAGGTCGATAACTCCGTCCCTGATGCCCATGGAACTTATTTTTTCAGCCGCCAGCTGTACCGCCGCGCCTTTGGCGATACCGCCCATGTCTATTGACATGCCGGGTTGCGAAAACCTGACGGTGCGGTTTTTATCGTCAAAAATCACCTTATTCAGGCCGACCCCGGTTCTGGCTTTATCTATTTCCGCCCGCGCAGGAAGCGTATCGCCCCGTTTACGGTAAAATCCCCATAACAACATCAACGGGCGCGCGCTTACGTCAAAGGCGCCGCCGGAAGTATCATAGGCCCGCCGTGCGGAATTAAACATACTCCAGAGCAGCGGGGAACATTTAAAAGGTTTTACGGAAGCGGAAGCGTTAAGCCGGGACAATTCGCTTTCCGGATCAAAAATATTGCAGGTTTTTTCCACTTTAAAAAAAATATCCCTGATCGCGGCGGCGGCTTGGGCGGCGAGCTCCGGACTGCCGTAGACGACCGTATGGGCAAAAGTCCCCATTACGGGGAATTTGCGTTCCGCCTTTGCCGTATTTGATTTTTGGGGGAGAAAATAAGTCAGGACAACGGCGCAGAAAAAAATAACCATTAAAGTTATGCGATAATATTTATGCGATATGATTTTTTCATTATTTTTCGTATTTCCGTCCATGACCACTTCCTTATTAAGTTTCATTAAATAACGTCGTGTGCAAGTTTTTCAAAATATGAGTCCCCGCAGAGGACGATACTTGGTTAGCCTCGGGCGTGAGCCCGTGGATAGATTCAACATATAATTCCAGCCTCCGCAGGATGGCGGCACAAAGCATGTTTACGCGGTTTTTATATTACAATTTCGAATATCGCCACCCTGCGGGGGCTAAAATCGCTTGCACATGGCATTAAATATAGTACGAGCGGTAATAATTAAAACACCGATTAAGGGTTAAAATCATGGTTTTTATAATAATTCAGATTTGACTAAAACCGGCTGACGGACTTATATTAAAAAGATGTGAAAGATTTTTTGAGGCTGAATTCACTAAAGGTGACATTATGAAAAGCTCAGGATTTTTTATTTTGCCGGTTATTCCGGCGTTACTGGTATTATTTACTGCCGCGTGTAACTCCCCTGATCCGGCTGTCGGTTCATACCAGTCGGCCAATGTTTACGAAAAACCTTTATACGGGGATATTGCCGAAGAATCCAAGAAATATCAGGGGCCGGCCCGTAATCCGGTTATTTTTATCCACGGTTTTCTCGGCGCCCGGCTGCGCGACAAGGAAACCGGGGAATGCGTATGGGGCAATTTTACCGGGGCACAAATAATGGAAGGCTTTTCAAAAAAGTATTTCCGGCAGCTGGCCTATCCCATGAAACTCGATACGCCTCTGTCGGAAGTCCCCGATGACCTTGAGCCGGTAAGACTGCTGGAAAACCTGAATGTGAAGATCATGAACATTGACTTCCAGATGACCGCCTATCAGTCAATTATCAATGTTCTTCAGGAGAGCGGTTATGTGCCTGAAGGACAGCCTCTGCCGGAAAACAAAAAATTCTATTCCCTGTTCTGTTTTTATTATGACTGGCGCAATGATATTGCCGAAAACAGCCGGCGCCTGCATAGTTTCATCATGGCCAGGAAGAAATATCTGCAACTGAAATATAAGGAAATTTACGGGCTTGACAATTTTGACGTACAGTTCGACATCGTGTCGCATTCCATGGGCGGCCTGGTTGCGCGTTATTATCTGCGTTACGGCGACCAGAAGCTGGAACCGGCCGACGGCAGCATGCCGAAGCTTGACTGGCGCGGCAGTAAGAACGTCGATAAAACAATTATTATCGGTACGCCCAATGCCGGTTATCTCGATACCTGCATTGAACTTACTCAGGGCCTGCTCCTGGATACGAGCCTGCCGCTATATCCTCCGGGGCTGATCGGCACCTTCGTCAGTACTTACCAGATGATGCCGGTAAGCGGCATGCGGGCGGTTATTCTGGCTGACAAACCCGGACAGCCGGAAGTCGATATTTTTGACCCTAAAGTCTGGATAGCCAGAAACTGGGGCCTTGCCGATCCGGAGCAGGACAGCGTGCTCGAAGCTATCCTGCCGAAAGTAAAATCTCGTGAAAAACGGCGTGAAATAGCGCTTGACCATTTGCGTAAATGCCTGAGGCGGGCCAAACGCTTTACCGAGGCCATGAGTATCGATTCAAATCCTCCCGACGATGTTATGCTGATCCTGTTTGCCGGGGATGCGGTGAAAACCAGCCGTTGCGCTACGGTTGATCCGCAGACCAACAAACTCCAAGTCATAAGGTGGGCCGCAGGTGACGGCAAAGTCCTTTCATGCAGCGCCCGTTTTGACCAGCGGGCCGGGAAAAAATGGACGCCTTTCCCGAAATCCCCCATAAAATGGCAGACGGTTATTAATGTGCAGGGCGCACATATGGGCATTATGGATAATTACGCTTTCATAGACATCCTGTCTTTTTATCTGCTGGCGTTTCCTTCGACCATAC